>JAQFVI010000379.1 GCA_029439495.1 Caballeronia sp. BR6202001590007 | reverse complement strand
GTAAATACATATATCGGTTATTTGTTGTACAGATTGTAGTGCGTTTCGCAAAATCCACTCGTCGTAACCACTTACGAACCGACCGATCATACACACCAACGACCTTCGCATCGACACGCAATTGCGCGCGGAACGCACCGCCGTCGAGACGCTCTATCGCGCATTTAGCGACAAGGACCCCGATCTCGTCGATACCGTGCTCGCAAGCGACTGGGACGACATCCTGCTCGCGCCCGGCCAGGAACCTGGCCCCAACGGCATCAAGGCGATCATTCGCAGCTTCGTCCAGGCTTTCCCCGACGTGCGCATCGACATCCACGACATAGTGCAGGAACCGGGAAAAATCGGCGTGCGCGCGGAAATCAGCGGCACGCATCGCGGTGAAATCTTCGGCATCGCGCCGACCAACAAGCACGTCCGCTTCCGTCTGTACGAATTCCATACGCTCGAGCAAGGGCGCATCGTCACGACGTGGCACATGGAGGACTGGTTCGGCCTCTGCCTGCAACTCGGTGCCTTCCCGGCTCAAGCCTGAACCCACGCACGAGAAAACATCATGGAAGCAAGCCTCATCGAATCGTTCGGCGGTCCGGAACTCGTCACGACGAAGGACATCGCACTGCGCGAACCGCTTCCCGACGAAGTCGTCGTGCGCGTCGAAGCAGCAGGCGTGAATCCGCTCGATCTGAAAATCATCGCCGGTTACATGCAGCAGGTCTTCCCCGTCGCGCTGCCCTACGTGCCGGGCACTGACTTCAGCGGCACGGTCGAAGTAGTCGGCGCGAACGTGATTCATCTGAAGCGCGGCGACCGCGTCGTGGGACGTACATCGCCGAACGCAGGCGGCGCCTTCGCGAGCAAGCTGATCATCGCGGCTTCATCGCTTTGCGTCATGCCGGGCGACATGAGCTTCGAGCAGGCCGCGGCCTTGCCGACGGCGTTGGGCACCGCGCGTCATGCACTGTTCGACATCGGTCGTCTGCAGCCCGGCGAACGCGTGTTGATTCATGCCGCAGCGGGCGGCGTCGGCAGCATGGCCGTGCAACTCGCGCATCATGCCGGCGCGTATGTCATTGCGACGGCGTCCGGTCGCAATATCGAACACGTCAGGATGCTCGGCGCCGACAAAGCGATCGACTATCGCAGCGAAGACTTCACGTCGCTGCGCGATATCGACCTCGTGCTTGACCCCATCGGCGGCGAGACGCTCGAACGCTCGTGGCAAGTGCTCGGTGAAGGCGGAAGAATCGCCACGCTGGTCAACTTCGCTATCGAAGCGCGCGACGGCCATGCGGGCGATTTCGTGTTCTTCTCCGATGCGGCCGCGGTGTTGCCCGAAGCCATGCACATGTTCCGCGCGGACCGTTTGCAGATCGTCGTCGATTCGGTCTTCCCGCTCGCGGAAACGCGCTCGGTACTCGAACGCGTGGCAATGGGGCACGCGCGCGGCAAAGTGCTGGTGCGCATGAGCGATGCATGACGCAAGCAGTCCGCCGCACATTGCATGAAGCTTAATGATCCCGACATATTGCCTGCGTATGCTTTCGCTACTTCCGGCAAATGAAAGAAAGGTGACGCGTGAAGACGGTTCTTCGAGTGTTGGCGCTTGCGATTCCCTTCACGCTCGCCGCCTGCAGCGGACACGACGACACCCCCGCACGTTCGGTCGAGACGCTGCGCTTCATCGGCGAACAACGCATTCCGTATAAGCAGACCTTTCAGAACACGACGGGCGGCGGTTTGTCGGGCATCGACTACGACGCTCGATCGGGCAACTGGATCATGCAGAGCGACGACCGCTCGGACATCAATCCCGCGCGCTTCTACACCGCAAAGCTGACCTACGATGCACAGAGCTTCAGCGGCGTTGCCCTAACTGCGGTCGCGACCTTCAGGCAACAGAACGGCTCCGTGTATCCCAGTCGCACGCAATATGCAAGCGCGGGCGGCGAAGTGCCGGACACGGAATCGATCCGCTTCGACCCCCAGGACGGCAGCATCTGGTACACGAGCGAAGGCGCTCGCTCGGCCTCGATCCCTTCGTCAAGCATGCGTCGATCGGCGGCGATTATCTGGCGCGCCTGCCCTTGCCCGCCATGTTCAAGGTGTCATCGAGCACGGAAGCGGGATCGCGCAACAACCTCACGTTCGAAGGGCTCACGTTCGCGCCGGACGGCAACTCGCTCTGGGTCGCGATGGAAGCGCCCATCTACGAAGACGGGCCGGTTCCGACAACGTTGAACGGCGCCTACTCGCGCGTCACGCAGTACGATCGCAACGGCACCGTGCTCCGGCAAGTAGCCTATCCGATCGATGCGATTCCCGTCGCGCTCGCCGCCGGCATGTCGGTGGACAACGGCGTGTCGGAGATGCTCGCGGTGGACGACCGGCGCTTCCTGATGGTCGAGCGCACGGGCGTGCAAGGCGCGGACGGCAACTACAAGGATTACATCCGTGTCTACGAGATGGATGTATCGAACGAAACCGACGTGCGCAACACGCCGAGCCTCAAAGGCGCGAGTTTCACCGCCGCGACCAAGCGCCTCGTCCTCGATCTGACCACGCTGAACCTGCCGCAACTCGACAATATCGAAGGCATCGCGTGGGGACTGAAACTCGCCAACGGCCACGATTCGCTCGTCGTGGTGTCCGACGACAACTTCAACGCGACGCAGGTCACGCAGTTCCTCGCGTTCGATGTCACGCCGCGCTAAGCCGACCTGATTCGCTCGACGATGCTTCGCGGCACATGCGGCGCATTGTGCGATGGCATCGAGTTCGTCGCGCGCGATGGCGATCTCGTGCATGTCGGGACAGTCCATCGCTTTGGCATAGATGGCTTCGAGACGTCTGCAAACCGCACCGTATCGCGCTCCCGCGCGGCGATGCTGCTCCGCGCGTTCGCTGTAACGCAAAAACGTCTGCATCGAGGCGAGCACGGCCGCACTCATGCTGGTCATGCCGATGGTCATGCGTAACTCCGGCGATACCGCCGTGGCAACGAGAGAAAGAAACGCGGACGTGCCGGTCGTCGCCGTGATGCCGATGACCGCGAGACCCAGACCCCGTCCGCGCATCGCGAGCCGGTCGGCCATCGCATAGTGGCCGGCCTGCGATTCGCGCGCGCGGCGGATCCAGTTGAACACCAGAGACTTCGCATCTTCCGGCGGTTCGTGACCGCCGATCACCGCTTGCTGTTGCTGTAGGGACATCGTGTACGGGCGTTGTATGCATGTACTGCAGTATGCCCGCCAACCAGGACATACTTTGTCTCTATCCGCGCGTCAGTTCGCAAACGTGACGACGGCGATCAGGCGACGCGGCCGCGCGTCGCGAGCGCGATATCCGCACGCAGACGCGCGGCGATCGTCCGCACGATCGACAAGCCGAGGTCCGAGCCGTCGGCATCGCTGCCCAGCACGCGGTAAAACGGATCGAACACGTGCTCGCGCTCTTCACACGCGATGTCGGGCCCCGTATCCTCGACGCGAATCCACGGCCGCCCGCCCGTCATGCCACTCGACAGATCGACGCGGCCGCCCGCAGGCGTGTAGCGAATCGCGTTGTCGACGAGATTCTTCATGAGTACCGTCAGATCGGCATGCGGCGCGTGCACGCGCGTCGCCTCGTCGTCCGACACGCCGATGTCGATCCGCTTGTCGTCCGCGAGCCAGACGAGGTCTTCGAGCACATTGCGAAAGACCGCCTGTACGTCGAGCGGCGCACGTTCGCGCGAGCGATGTTCCTGCACGCGCGCGAGCGTCAGCAGCTGATTGAGCAGCGCGCGCACGCGCGAAGCCATGGACGCAAGGCATCGAGCCGATCGCGCGCCTGCGCGGACAACTCAACCGCATCGAGGCGTTCGGCCTGCACCGACAGCGCGGTCAGCGGCAAACGCAGCTCGTGCGTGGCATCCGTGACGAAGCGGCGCTGCGCGGCGAGCGTGCGTTCGACGCGCGACAGCAGCCGGTTGATCGCGACGACGAAGGGTGCAATCTCGCGCGGCAGCGCTTCATCGGACAAGGCGGACAGATCGTGCTCCGGCCGCGTGTCGACGTGTGCCGCGAGCGCCTTTAGCGGACCGAACATGTGCCGCAGAATCAGATGCAGGGCGACCAGCAACACCAACGCCAGCGCGACGAAAGGCGCGAGCGTCGCGAGCGCGTCGTTGCGCGCGATCTCGTCGCGTCCGAGCGTGCGCTGCGCGATCGCCACGCGCACGCCGTCCGTCGAGCGAAGCGGGCAGCGCAAGCGGCGCGGGGCAGCCGATCGTCTGGATGACGAGGTGCGACGCCTTGTCCGCATGCGCGACACGCTCCAGCGCCTCGTTTTCCATGATGCCGAGCGTGCGCAACGTGACGAGCGAGGCGACCTGCAAGAGCTGTCCGTCCTGCAAGTTCGTTCGCTTCGTGCAGCGCGGTGTGGAACGCCACCAGCGCGCCCGCTGCCGCGATGCAGACGATCAGCCGCCGACAGCCTGAACTGGAGCGAGCGCGTCATGTCGGCTTCGCGACCATCCAGCCGACGCCGCGCACGTTTCTGATCGCGGCCGCGCCGAGCTTCTTGCGCAAGGAATGGATGATGAACTCCACCGCGTTGCTTTCGACTTCCTCGTTCCAGCCGTAGATGTGCCCTTCCAGATCGGATCGGGACAGTATCGCGCCGGGGCGGATCATCAGCGCTTGCAGCAGCGCGAACTCGCGTGCCGACAAATGCACCGGCGCGTCGTCTCCGGCGGCTTCGCGCGTGGCGGGATCGAGCGTGAGCACGCCGTTGCCGAGCACGGGCGCCGCTTGGTCTATCGCAAGGTTTCGTGGCGTCTGCTGCCGTTTCTGGGCGTGTTGTGGGTGCCCGCTGGCTCGACCGCGTCAATATCGGTTTCGCCAAGCTGCAGATGCTCGCTTCGCTGCACTTCAGCGAAGCGGTCTACGGTCTGGGCGCGGGCATCTTCTTTCTCGGCTACTTTCTTTTCGAAGTGCCGTCGAACATGCTGCTACAGAAAATCGGCGCGAAGAAGACCATCATGCGCATCACGGTCTGCTGGGGTGTCATCTGCATGCTGCAGACGACCGTCTCCACACCGATGCAGTTTTCTGCTCGGCGCGTTCGAGGCGGGGTTCTATCCCGGCGTGATCCTCTACCTGACCTACTGGTATCCGTCGCAGCGGCGGGCGCGCGCCTTCGGCACCTTCATATCGGCCTCGGCGATCGCGGGTGTGCTCGGCGGCCCGCTTGCCGGCTGGATCATGACATCGATGGACGGCATCAACGGCATGCATGGCTGGCAATGGCTCTTCATCGTCGAAGACATTCCCTCGGTGCTCGCCGGCGTGTTCGCGTATTTCTACATGACGGACAAGCCGCATCAGGCACGCTGGCTCATAGACGATGAAAAGCGCGTCGTGCACGAAGCGCTCGAACGCGACAACGCCGTGATGGGCGAACGTGGTCACGACATGCGTGCGCTCTTCACCAATCGCAAGGTGTGGCTGCTGATCGCGATCTTCTTCTGCCTGCTGTGCGCGAATTCGACGCTCACGTTCTGGATCCCGACCATCATCAAGGATCTCGGCATGACGACGCTGATGGCGGTCGACTGGATCGCGGCGGTCGCGTATCTGTGCGGCGCCGCGGGGATAATCGTCAACGGCGCGCATTCAGACCGTCATAACGAAGTGCGCTGGCACTTCAGCGGCGCGGCGCTCGTCGGCGGCATCGCGATGGCCCTGCTTGCGCTGCTGATGGGTTCCGGCACGATCTCGCCGATCGTCGCACTGTTCGCGATGACCGCGTCGCTCGTCGGCACCATGAGCGCGATTCCCATGTTCTGGCAATTGCCGAATCGCTATCTCGCGGGCAGCGCGGCCGCGGTCGGCGTCGCGCTGATCAACTCGGTATCGAATCTCGCGGGCTTCGGCGCACCGTATGTGATGGGTCTGACCAAGAACGCGACGGGCAAGTTGACGACGGGGCTGTATCTCGTCGCGGTCATCGAGATGCTCGCGGCCGTGCTCGTGATCGGCTGTATCCGCAAGCTTGGCAACCGGCAACCGCACGCTCGAGGAGAAGCCTGACATGCGCGACGACTCCAATCCGACTTCGTTCGATGCGGCGCGCCGCCGCTTCGCCCTGCAATCGATGGCGCTCGGCGGCGGCATGCTGATCTCGAGCACGGGCATCGCTCAAACGGCCAACGTACCGAATCAGACCGGCGGCCCGGTTCAGCAGGACGGCCTCAGCCCGCGTCTCACGATGCATGCGCTCGACACCTGGCACGGCACGCCCGCCGCCGGCATGCGCGTCGAACTGTTTCGTGTGGAAGACGGCAAGCCGCAGTTGCTCAAGACCATCGCGCTCGCGCCGAGCGGTCGCAGCGAGCCGCCGCTTCTGATAGGCGACGACTATCGCACCGGCACCTACGAACTGCTGCTGCATGCGGACGACTACTTCGCCGCGCGCAAGGCGGTGCTGCCCGCGCCCTTGTTTTTATCGAAGATTCCGGTGCGCTTTCGCGTGACCGCTGCGAACAAGCGCATTCACTTGCCCGTGCTGTTCGGGCCGTGGAGCTACAACTACTATCGCGGCAATTGAGCCGCCATCACGATCACGGGAGAACAGCATGGCCGCAGGCATCGCCACCCATGTGCTCGACGTCGCGCTCGGCAAGCCCGCGGCGGGCATGCAGATCGAACTATTCGATCTGTCCACGCAGCCGCCCACGCGGCTGAACAGCATGAAGACCAATCGCGACGGCCGCACCGACACGCCCATTCTGCCCGCCGATCAGGCTCGCGCGGGCAGCTTCGAACTGCGCTTTCACGTCGCCGATTACTTCCGCACGCCCGATGTGTTCGCGGATGTCGTGTCGGTGCGCTTCACCGTCGCGGAAGCCTCGCAGCACTATCACGTACCGCTGCTGTACTCGCCTTGGACCCTTCGGACCTATCGCGGCAGTTGAAGCCGCGAGCGAGCCTCGGAAGACCTCAGGCGACAGCTTCGGAGAAGTACCTCGACACGATCTCGTCGCGCAGCCGCGCAACGGCCGCGTGACTGCGATCGCGCGGCCTCGGCAGATCGACGTCGATTATTTCGCCGATGCGTCCCGGCCGCGCTTCCATCACCACGACGCGATCGGAGAGCAGCACGGCTTCGTCGACGTCGTACGTGCCGAGCACTATCGTGATGCCTTCGTGCGCCCAGATGCGTTGCAGTTCGTTTTGCGGCGACTGCGCGTCAGCGCATCGAGGGCGCCGAACGGTTCGTCGAGCAGCAGCAGGCGCGGCCGGTTGATGAGTCCGCGCGCGATCGCCACGCGCTGCGCCATGCCGCCCGACAACTGATGCGGATAATGCCGCTCGTAGCCGCGCAGTCCGACGAGTTCGACATGCTCCGCGACAGCGCGCGCCTTGTCGTCCTTGCCGAGCGGCGCATTACGCAACGCAACTGCGATGTTCTGCTCCACTTTCAGCCACGGAAACAGCCGATGGTCCTGAAACACGATGCCGCGCGAGAGATCGGTCGAAGCGACGCGTGCGCCGTCGAACACGATCTCGCCATCAAAGCTGCCGTCAAGCCCTGCGATCAGCCGCAAGAGCGTGAACTTGCCGCAGCCGCTCGCCCCGACGATGCTGAGGAATTCGCCGGCCGCCACCGCTAGCTCGATGCGATCGAGCACGGGCGCGCCCGCATTGCCGCATAGCGCTTGCTCACATGACGGAGCACCAGTCCTTCCTGCGTAGTCATCGTCTAGATACGTTGCGCGAACCAGCGCCGCTGCACCGCGCGTGCGAGCGCGTTGAGCGCCCATCCGGTAATGCCGACGACGAGCACGCCGAACAGCACGAGGTCCATGCGGAACTGCTCGCTGCTGTCGACGAGCGTATTGCCGATGCCGCTTCCCGCGACGAGCAGATACTCCGCGCCGAGCGTTGCGAGCCACGAGTAGATCAGCGCGAGATAGATGCCGGTGAAAATCGATGGCAAGGCGGCGGGCAGCACGACATGAACGATCGTCTGCCATTTCCCGTAGCGAAACGCCTGCGCGACTTCGATCAGACGTGGCGGCACCGCGCGGATGCCGTCGCTCGTATGCATGACGACCGGCACCAGCGCTACGAGCGACAGGAACACGACCTTGGCGACATCACCGAGACCTAACCATACGGAGATCAGCAGAATCCACGCGAACAGCGAGACTTGTTTAAAGGTATTGAAAGCTCGGCGCAATGGCGCGGTTGGCGAGCTTCGATACACTGAGCAGCGCGCCAAGCGCAAACTCGAGACTCGTCCCAATGACGAAGCCCGTCAGTTCACGCGCGAGCGACGCGCTCAATGCGCGCACCAGCGTCCCGCTGCGCGCCTGTTCGATGGCGGTATGCAGCACGCGCGGGCGACATCATGATGCCGTGGCCGGGCTTCGCATCGCGCGAGACAAACCACCAGATCGCGAGCGCGAGCACCGGCAACACGAAGCCGCGCCAGCGACCGCCGCGTGCTTCGCGCACCGGTCCGTTCTGCAGTTCGAGCGTGACATCCGACATGACGCCTCCCTGAGTCCTTACACCGCGCCGCTGCGCTTGAGCTTGCGCTTGAGCACGGTCAGCGCGCGATCGACCGCATAACCGATCGCCCCGACGATCAGCACCGAAGCGAGCACCAGATCGAGCTGGAAAAGCTGACGTCCAAACACGATTAGATAGCCGAGCCCTTCCGACGACGCGACGAGTTCGACGACCACCAGCGTGAGCCACGCTTTTGTGAACGCAAGCCGGATGCCCATGCCGATCACCGGTATCGCCGCGGGCAAGGTGACGCGCGTGAAGACCTGCCAGCGCGTGTAGCGATACGCGGCGGCCACTTCTAGCAAGGCGGGCGGCGTGCCGCGAAAGCCCTGCAGCATCGACAACGTCACTGGCACCAGCGCCGCATGTCCGATCAGCAGATACTTGAGTGGCTCGCCGATGCCGGCCACGATCATCAGAAACGGCAGCCAGCCGAGCACGGGCACCTGCACGATGGCATTGAAACTCGGCATCACATAGGCTTCGAGCGTGCGCGGCGTTTGGATCGAGACTGGCCGCGCCGCGCGATGCGAAGGCAACAGGACACGGGAAAGCGCGTTGGCCATGAGGTGTCTCCGTTAGGCGAGCGGCTTGCCGGACGCATCGAAGCGCGGTCCTTGAGCGTCTGCTTCGCGTATTCGTCCTGCCACGATTCGACCGGCACGCCGCCCTTCGACCACAGCGTAAAGAGCGCCGTGCGATTGGCTTCGTCCGACGATCATTGCGCCGCCTGCACGACCGAGGTCACGACTTTCTGCACCACGTCGGGATGCGCCGTTTCGAAGTCGTCGAGCACCAGCAAGTGCGCCTGATGCGTCAGTTGCAGGCCGTCGTCGCGCGACGCATAGACGACCTTGGCGAGCCCCTGACGTTGCAGCTTGAAGAGCATGTAGTCGGAGAACACCGCATCGACGCCCTTCGAGGCGAGCGCGGCCTGCGCGGCGGCGGTATCGAGATTGATGACGCGCAGATCGCGTTCGGTGAGACTGTTCTCCTTCAGCACGTTGTCGGCAACGAGTTGCAGATTGGTGCCGCGAAAGATCGCGACGCGCTTGCCCTTCAGGTCCTTCACGCTCTTGATGTCGGAATCCGGCGGCACCGCGAGGTACACGCCCGCGCGCACGTTCGATGCGAGCAGCAGATGCGTCTTGAGACCGTTGGCGCGGCCCAGCACCGAAGGCAAGTCGCCCTGGTACGCGAAGTCGATCTGCTTGTTGGCGAGCGCTTCGTTGACCGCCGGCCCCGCGCCCTTGAAGAACAGCCATTCGACCTTGATGTGGTCCGGCTGCAATGCGTCCTCGACGCGATGCTGCAACTGCGCGGTCGCGGCGGGCGAACCGCCGAACGTGGGCAGATCGCCCGCGCCCTGCCGCGCGATGCCAATGCGCACCACCGCCGGTTCGGCGGCCTGTGCATGCGAAACCTTGAAGACAAGAAAGACGGCGCCCAAGGCGCGCTTGAAAAAGCCCGATGTCATGTGATGGCGAAGGATGTGTGGCGGAAGCGGCGGCGCATGTTTCGATGGATGCACCGCCACGTAGATCGTCGTGGGCTTAAGAGCCTCTTGCCTGACGATGCGGCTCTCTCGCCCGTCGATGCTCACCGGCCGGTCGCCGTGCACGGTCGCGCGCCGCACGACGCGGTGCGCATCGCCGTAATCGGCAACGGCATAGGCTGGGTCGCGCGGTTGTCCCAGATCGCGACGTCGCCCTGCGTCCAGCGCCAGCGCACGGTGTTCTCCAGACTCGTCACATGATCCTGAAAGAGCGCAAGCAGGCGGTCCGAATCGCGCTGCGACAGTCCGACGAAACACTGCACGAAGTGGCCGAGCACGAGCGTTCGTTCGCCCGTTTCCGGATGCACGCGCACGACGGGATGCTCGGTTTCGTAGAGCGTCGAGGTGAACTGCTTGCGGTACTGGCGTTCGGATTCGTCATCCGCGACGGGCGTGTTGCGCCTCGCCGCATAGTCGTAAGCGTTCGAATGCAGCGCCCACAGGCCGTCGGCAAGCGTGCGCAGCGCATGGGCAAGTTGCTGTAGGCAGCGGCCGTATTGGCCCACACGGTATCGCCGCCGGCGGGCGGAATCACCACGCCGCGCAGAATCGAAATCTTGGGATAAGCATCGACGAAGGTCACGTCCTTATGCCACGAATTGGCGCGCGTGCCGTGCTTCGAATCAAGTCCGAGCAGGCGGCTCGTGCCTTCCTTCGACGGCACCGTGGGATGCGCGACGGTCTCGCCGAAGCGTGCCGCGAAGGCTTCCTGCGCGGCATCGTCGAGATGCGACTGGCCGTGGAAGAACAGCACCTTATGCTGGATCAGCGCCGCATTGAGGCCGGCGATGACTGCATCGTCCAGTTCGCCCGACAGCGTAATGGCGCGTACTTCCGCGCCGATACGCCCGCCGACGGGGCCCTGAAACGGTTCGTTCGATGCGGCGGGCTGACGGGTGCTGTGCTGAGCGGCGAGCGTGGCTTGATCGGACATCGAAAGTCTCCGTTGGTTTGCGGGGATCGCGGTCGGAACATTGAAGCATCCGCTTGGCGACTCACCAACGAAGCGTTTCGACTAAGCTTTACAGGCCGCGCGTCATGCGATTAGTCACGATGCCGCATAGCGCTGAAGCTTCGCAATGCTTTCCTTAAGCTCCGCTTCCAGTCGCGTCATCAGTTCGGCTGCGGGCAACTCGCGCGCGAGCGCGGCGGCCTGCCCGGCCCATTGCGCGCCATAACCGAAATCGCCCTGTGCCTTCGCGGCCGCGTGCAGCGCCTTGCCGGCATCGTAGGTATTGGGATAGTCGGGAATCGTGGGTGCATCGCCGCGCGCGCCGAGTTCGGTGAACGCATTGACGAGGCTGCGCGCGACGCGGCCCGAGATCGCGGCGGTGAAGGTCGTGCGCTCGGCCGCATCGCTCAGGATCGCGCGGCGGTAACCGGCATCGATCGAGGTCTCCGCGCACGGCACGAAGGCCGTGCCCAGTTGCGCCGCCTGTGCGCCGAGCGCGAGCGCGGCCGCGATGCCCGCGCCGTCCATGATGCCGCCCGCGGCGATCACCGGCCGATCGAACTTCGCCGCGACGAGCCGCGTGAGCGCCATCGTGCCAAGCCGGTCGTCATCGCCCTGCGGATCGAAGATGCCGCGATGACCGCCCACTTCGATGCCCTGCGCAACGATCGCATCGATGCCGGCATCGTCGATGCGCTGTGCCTCGCGCAGATTGGCGGCCGAGGCGAGCAGCGTGATGCCCGCGTCGTGCAATGCATCGATGAAGTCTTTCGGCGGCAAGCCGAAATGAAAGCTCACGACCGCGGGCTTTTCTTCGACGAAGACCTTGAGCATCGCCTCGTCGGCGACGAAGCTCGTATAGATTTCGCTCAGTGTCTGCGGCGACTTTGCATCGTAGCGGGCAAAGACGGGCGCGAGCCATTCGGTCCAGGCCTGTTCGACGGCTGCATTCGTCTTCGACGGAGCATGACAGAACACGTTGACGTTGAAGGGCTTGCCGGTCAGCGCGCGAGTCTCGCGGATGACCTTGCGCGCACCCTCGGCGTTCATCGCGCCGACGCCGAGCGAACCAAGGCCGCCCGCGTTCGATACCGCCGCCGCGAGCGCGGGCGTCGAGACGCCGGCCATCGGCGCCTGAACGATCGGCGTGTCGATGCCGAGCAGCGTGGTCAATGCATTCGTACTCGTGATTTCAAGTCCTCGTTCGTGGTTCGTATTTGCGCTCGTTACGGCGCGAGCGTGTCGCGCACCATACCGCTCAAAATGCACAACGCCCGCTGCTTCGTCAAGGAAGGAGCGGGCGTTCGTCGATGCATGAAACGATCTTACTTCGCGGTCGGCATCACGAATTCCGCACCCTTCTCCGTGCTTTCGGGCCAGCGCTGCATGATCGACTTTTGCTTGGTGTAGAAGCGCACGCCTTTCTCGCCATACGCGTGCATGTCGCCGAACAGACTGCGCTTCCAGCCGCCGAAGCCATGCCATGCCATGCCATCGGCACCGGAATCGGCACGTTGATGCCGACCATGCCCACTTCGATGCGGCGGCCGAATACGCGCGCGATATGGCTGTCGCGCGTGAAGCACGCGACGCCGTTGCCGAACTCGTGTGCGTTGGCGAGATCGACCGCTTCCTCGAAGTTGCCGACGCGCACGCAGGCCAGCACCGGTCCGAAGATTTCCTCCTTGTAGATGCGCATGTTCGGCTTGACGTCGTCGGACAGCGTGCCGCCGGTGAAGAAACCGTCTTCGTGGCCCGGCATCTTGAGGCCGCGTCCGTCGACGACGAGCTTCGCGCCTTCGTCCACGCCTAGCGCGATATAGCCTTCGATGCGCTCCAGCGCCTGCTTCGTGACAATCGGGCCCATTTCGGCATCGAGTTCCATGCTGTTCTTGATCTTGAGCGTCTTCGCGCGTTCGGCGAGCATCGGCACGATCTTGTCAGCGACATCGCCGACCAGCACCGCCACCGAGATTGCCATGCAGCGCTCGCCGGCCGAGCCGTAGCCAGCGCCGATCAGCGCGTCGACGGCTTGTTCGAGATCGGCGTCCGGCATCACGACCATATGGTTCTTCGCGCCGCCGAGCGCCTGCACGCGCTTGCCGTGCTTCGCACCGGTTTCGTAGATGTAGTTGGCGATCGGCGTCGAGCCGACGAAGCTGATCGCGCGCACGTCGGGATGTTCGAGCAGCGCATCGACGACGACCTTGTCGCCCTGCACGACATTGAAGATGCCGTCGGGCAGGCCCACTTCCTTCAGCAGCTTCGCCATGAAGAGCGACGGATCGCGCTCGCTCGGCTTCAGGATGAACGCGTTGCCCGTTGCGATCGCGACCGGGAACATCCAGCACGGCACCATGCACGGAAAGTTGAACGGCGTGATGCCCGCGACGACGCCGAGCGGCTGGCGCGTCGTCCAGTTGTCCATGTCGGTCGAGACCTGCTCGGTGAAATCGCCCTTCAGGAGTTGCGGCACGCCGCACGCGAATTCGATCACGTCGATGCCGCGCGACACTTCGCCCTGCGCATCGGTGAAGACCTTGCCGTGCTCGGCGGTGATGATCGCGGCAAGCTCGTCGCGATGCTGGTTCATCAGTTCGAGGAACTTGAACATGATGCGCGCGCGGCGGATCGGCGGCGGATCGCGCCAGGCCGAGAACGCGGCTTTCGCGCTCGCTACGGCCGCGTCGACGTCGGCTGCTTCGCCGAGCACGAGCTTGCAGGCGCGTTCGCCCGTCGCGGGATTGAAGACGGGCTGCGAACGCTCGCCCGAACCGTTCGTGCGCTCGCCGTGGATGAAGTGAACGACGTCGGCGGTGTCTTGGTAGGCTTGCATCTCGTCTCCTGAATGTGAAGTGACAGTACGTCCAGTGTAAGAAGCATCGCGCGCGCTGCAAAGACGGTAACATTGAACTCATTGTTCGCAACCGCAAACAATCGAACCGACATCCGGCAGACATTCATCGCATGGACGAGCAAAAAGATCGAAGGGCTCTGGACGCATCTGCACTGGCTCGCGGTGCTCGCGGAACAGGGTAGCTATACGGCGGCGGTGCGTCTAGGCGTGTCGAAGGCGGCGATGAGCCAGTGCATCGCGGAACTCGAACGTGTGGCGGGCATGCCACTCGTCATGCATACCATGCGCAGCGTGCGCTTCACCGAAGCGGGACGACGCCTCGTCGACGATACTCGCGCGCACCACGAGCACATCGCGGCGAGCTTCACGAGCGTGCGGGAGATGGCGGGCGTCGCGCGCGGCCTGATACGCGTGACCGCGCCGATGGCGTTCGCGCGCCAGCAACTGGTCGCGCGATTGAAGGGCTTTCTGCATGCGCATCCCGAAGTGCGGGTGCAACTGGATGCATCGGACCGACTGAGTTCGATCGCAACCGAAGGCTTCGATCTCGCGATCCGTCATAGCGCGCAGGCGCCGGAGACGCACGTCGCGTGAAAGCTCTGCGATACACATTCGGTGATCGTCGCGACGCGCACCTATCTCGCCGTGCACGACTGTCTGTTATCCGCGCACGCAGACGGCGGCGGTATGGTCGTTCGAACTCAAGGGCACACGCAAGTCGTCGGCAGGGCCGCATACGCTCGCGATCAGCGGCCCGTTTTCCGCCAACAACAGCGAAGTGCTGCGCGATGCCGCGCTCGACGATCTCGGTATCGCGCTCCTGCCGGACTTCACGGCGCAGGCGGCGGTGCAGTCCGGAAAGCTCGTCGTGCTGCTGCCGGAGTGGCATCCGGTCGGCGGCTTCGCGGAACATCTGTATGTGGTGCGGCCTTATACGCCGCATGTGCCGCGTGCGGTGGTGCTATTCATCGGCTATTTGCGCGAGGCATTTGCAAGCGGATTTCCGCTTCAGGCTTAGGCTTATTGCTTAAGGCTTCATTTGCTTAAGAGCCTTAAAGCCTGAACGCAAAAAGGCGCGCCAAACACAGCGCGCCTTTTCTTAGCGGCTTTAGAAGCCCGCCGATCCGCTTAGTGATGCGCGTAAGTCGGCACACAGCCGGCGCGCCGCTCACGGTGCGCGTACCCGAGATTGCACCGCACCGTCCGACACGCCACCGTAAGCGCTTTGCGCGTCGATACGTGCCTGAGCGGCTTGCACGTCGGCGGAATACCTCGAATCGCTCACGAAACCGGGGTTATAGCCGGCCTTTTCCAGTTGAACGATTTGCTCGCGCACGTCGGCACGAGTCAGCGGTTGATTCGACTGAGCGAAAGACGCGACCGGTGCGGCGAAAGCGATGGCGACTGCGGCTTGTTCATAACCTACCTCCATTCGATGTCGTTTAAGGCTGTCGCTCACTTTGTATCGGCTTTCTTAGTTGGGGCTTAGCGTCGTGTGCGACCGTTGAACAGAGTGTAGAAAGCGCAGTTCTTAGGGTAAGTACTCAATCCACGAAATCACTTTTAGCAGAAATAGGCTCTGGCATTCCTCATATCTTCCGACGCTCAACCGTCCTTAACGCACGGCTAAGGACCGCCAAAAGCCGCTAAAAGGTCCGGACAATCTTCATGCCGATGGCCTATAAAGAATGAAAGCGCGCGACAGGCAATACGCATCGTCGCGACCGAAGCGATCGGATAGAGAGAGCCATGAAGAGAATCGTCGTGATCGGCGCGGGCTTCTCCGGTCTATGGAGCGCGCTCGCCGCCGCGCGCAAGCTCGATGAACTGAACGAACCCGCCGAGCGCGCGGAAGTCGTCATCGTCAATCCGCAGCCTTATCACAGCGTACGCGTGCGCAACTACGAACAGCCGCTCGATGCCTCGCTGGTGCCGCTCGACAGCGTGCTGGATTCGGCGGACGTGCGTCGCGTGCAGGCCAAGGCGACGGGCATCGACAGCGCGCGTCGGCGCATCCATCGGATGCCGGCGGCATGGCCGCATCGCTCGAATACGACCGATACGACCGCCTGATTCTCGCGGTCGGCAACGAACTGCTAAGGCCCGATATCCCAGGCCTTCACGCCCATTCCTTCGATGTCGATACCTATGGCGACGCATGCAAGCTGCAGGCGCATCTTCAAACACGCCTGCCCTGCCGGATTCGCCCGGACGCTACACGGCGGTCGTCGTCGGCGCGGGACTGACGGACGGGCATCGAACTCGCGGCGGAATTGCCCGCGCGCATGCGCGAAATCGTCGACGAAGCCGATCGCGGCAAAGTGAGTGCGCGTGCTGCTCGCGGACTGCTCGTCGAAGATCGGCGAGGCGATGGACGGCGCGCAGCCCGTGATCGAAAGCGCGATGGCGTCGCTCGATGTCGACATGCGTCCCGGCGTCTCCCTCGAAGCAGTGGATGCGCAAGGCGTGACGTTATGGGACGCCCGCCGAGCATATCGACGCCTGCACGGTCGTCTGGTGCGGCGGCATGCGTGCGAACGCGCTCGCCATGCAGCTTCCCGTCACGCTCGATCCGATGGGGCGCGTGCTCGTCGATGCCTGTTTGCGCGTCGAAGGGGTGCCCGGCGTGTTCGCGGCAGGCGATTGCGCGCGCATCCTGATCGACGGCGTGCAGCCTTCGGTGAGTTGTGCCAGCACGGCCGGCCGATGGGCCGCTAAGCGGGCAATAACGCGGTCTGCGATTTGTTCGGGTTGGACATGCTGCCGCTCGCGATCGACTAGTATACAACGATCTGCGATCTGGGCCCGTGGGGCGCGGTCTATACGGAGGGATGGGACAGGCATCTGGTCTCGCAGGGCGAAGCCGCCAAGGAGACCAAACGCACGATCAACGGAGAGCGGATCTATCCGCCGAGGAACGGCACGCGCGAGGCGTTGTTCAGCGCGGCGGCGCCTGTCGTACAGACGCCGCCGCATACCGTTCGCGATTGAACGGCTCGAGCCTCGAGGCTCAGACCTTTTCGATGGACGCGCCGTAGATCTCGTCGATCGACTGTTCGAGCGTCTTGTCGAACTCGTCGTCGCTCATCGACTTCTTCAGTTCGTTGATGAGCGCGCGCGAGAAACTCGCGATCATGCCGTGGTTTTCAGCGAGCTTCCTGCAGGCATCGCTGCGCGTATAGCCGCCCGACAGCGCGACCACGCGCACGACACGCGGATGCTCGATCAGCGGGCGATAGAAATCCGCTTCGTTCGGAATGGTCAGCTTGATCATCACCTGGCTCGATTCCGGCAGTGCGTCGAGGCCCTTGAGCAGTTCGTCGCACAGGATCTTTTCGCAAGCGGCCTTGTCCGCGCTCTTGATCGAGACTTCCGGTTCGAGGATCGGCACGAGGCCGTGCGCGATGAGCTGCTTGCCCGCTTCGAACTGCTGCGCCGCCACGGCCGCAATGCCCTTTTCCGATGCCGAGTGGATCACCGAACGCATCTTCGTGCCGAAGATGCCGAGCTTCACCGTGCGTGCGAGCAGGTCGTCAAGGCCGGGATTCGGCTTCATCAACTGCACGCCGTCGGCCTGCTCTTCGAGGCCCTTGTCGACCTTCAGGAACGGCACGACGCCGCGGTCTTCCCACAGAAACGTCGGCACCGGCTTGCCGTTCGCTTCGCCGTCCATCGTGCGTTCGAAGAGGATCGCGCCGATCACCTTCTCGCCCGTAAACGACGACGCGGTCATGATGCGCACGCGCATCTCGTGCATCAGCTTGAACATTTCGGCGTCGCTGTTATAAGCGTCGTCGGGAATACCGTATTGCCGCAAAGCACCCGGCGTCGAGCCGCCGCTCTGATCCAGAGCAGCGATGAAACCCTGCTTCTCAGCCATTTGCTTCAGCATCTTCTCGTTAGCCACGAACATCTCCCTCCTCAAAGTTCAAACACCGGAACGCGCGCGAGCACGGTCCGGGCTTCTGGTTCGACTTCCTTTAGTGTACTGGTTTTGATCTGTGCCTTTCTCGTGCATATCCGCCAATTCTCCGAGTTTGGGACATGTTTCGGCGAAAGAATGCGCGCATTCGCGCAGATTGCACGGGTTTCGAGCGTTGAAGGCGCGCGCCGGAGTCAGGAGGCCGCGCTGTGGAGGTCGGCGGTCGCGCGAACGTTGCGCACCCGAACAGCGCGGCGGCGCGACGAAAAAGCGTGGTGCGGGGATGAAAGGGAGATCGGCAGCGGGCGCTTCGGCGAGCGCCGGTTCGGGCGCGGCTAAAGCAGCCGGTTGCGTGGAAGGCGCGAGCGCTTCGCGCGCGATCGTGCATCGCTGATTGAGCGCGCGGCGCATGTCCGCGTCGTCGATCAGCGCCTGCACCGTCGATATGCCTCGCTCGAATTGCAGCGCGCGCGTAGGCGACATCGGTGAAGTCTTGATTCTTGATATTTGCCGCTATCGGCGAGTTCGTGCGCCAGTTCGATGATGCGCCGGTGCTTCCATGCTTCGAGATCGTCGTGGCCCGTGCTCACAGATGCCCTCTTCCCAGACATGAGGTGCCGATAATAGTAGCCTGCGCATCGTAATTTTCCGTTGTCGCGTCACAACACGCGTATCAAAAAGTCGGATGAAATTTCGCCCGGCTTTTAGGCACGGACGTTCGCTTTCACCATGCAGAAGCAAAGGCCTGCACCGCGCGATTGAACGCCCCGGATTCGCGACGTTCATTCCATGCGACGCGCCATTGATGGTCTGACGGTCCGCGAACTCGATCCACTCGACGAGCTTGTCGACGTTGTTGCGGAACATACGCGGGCTCTTTTGTCCGTCGATCAAGCAAGGTCCGGCACTTAATGTCGCGCGCCAGTTCGCACGTGTAAGCTGGCAGCGGATCACGCAACTGCTTGGGCAGCGTCAGCACGTTGTCGAGCGCCATGCGTCGAAAGCCTTCGGTGCTCTTGTTCCAGAAGCCCGGCATGCTGACCGAATCGACGAACATCTCGAGGCCACGATCGTACTCGACCGCCTCGATCAGTTCGACGACGCGCGCGCATCGCGCTATCGCACGTCTTACGAGAGCCCGAGCCTGCTCGGTCTTCTGACGATGGCCGAAGCCGGTCTCGCCGTCACACCGCTCGCCCGATGCGCGGTACCCGCGCATTTCACGCTGCTTCGCCCGGCGCAAGGTCTGCCGGAATCGACACGCTCGAAGTTGTGCTCGCGAGCAGCGCCGCGTCGAGCCGTCCGCCCTGCGACTTTCTCGCCGAACGCATCATGGCCGAATTGCGGCGCTGATCGTGCCGATGCGTCGCTCCGTCCATCGGCGCACGAGCGCGTCCGAGACCGCGAGCGGCATCGACGAAGCGATGATGCGATAGACATCGTTGTGCTTCACCTTGATCACGCGATCCGGATCGAGCCATGCATCGTTATGCGCGAGCAGCACCAGCGTGTCGAGGCCGATCATGATCGGCCACAGGCACGCGAGGCGCAGACGGATCGCGCCGGCGGGAATCGCCAGCGTGTAGTCGACGGCATCGCGATAGCGATCCAGCGTGTCGCGCAACAGCTCGCAAAGCACCGGCCGCGCCTGCGCCGACGTCGCCGGATCGAGTAAGGCCTCGGGCGTGAGACCGTGACGCGCGAGCAGCGTATTCGGCAAATAGCAGCGGCTGATGCGCAGGTCGCGCGCGCAATCGCGCAGCACGTTGGTCATCTGCAGGGCCTGGCCGAAGCGCACGCCGCGCGCGAGCATCGTGTCGGCCGGCATCTTCAGCACGCCCGGCATATGCGCATGGGTCATTCTGGTCCAGAACTCGCCGACGCAGCCCGCGACGAGATATGTGTAGCGATCAAGTTCGCTCATCTCGTCGAGCGCTGCGATGCGGCCTGATGTCTCGTCGGGAAACGTGCGCAGATCGAATTTCATGCCGGTCGTGAGCGTCGTGACGATGTCGCGCACGGCGTGCGCATCGTTCGCGCTCAGTTGCGGAAGGATCGCGAGCGCATCGCCGAGGCGTTCGAGCGACACGCATTCGTCGGGCTGCGCCTGCTGGCCGGCGACTTCGTTCGCGATCTGCGCAAGCGCGGCTTCGTCGCGCGTGCCCTCGACCTGTGCGCGCAGCGACAGCAGCAGTTCGAGACGGCGCGGCGGCGGAATCAGCGAGGTGTCGGCGATGGTATCGGCCGCGCGCGCGAGCAGATAGGCGAGACCGATCGGATCGCGCATCGACGCGGGCAGGATGCGCAGCGTCAGATAGAACGATCGCGAAACGCTCTTGAGCAGAGGACCGAGAAGAAACGCGCGGGAATTCGAGTTCATGGATCGGACAGAAAAGCGGCCACGCGCGCAGCGGCGCGCGTGGCCGGCATTGTATCCGTCCGCGTGCATCCGTTCCCGCGCGGCGGGTGTCTTGCCGAGGCTAGGACGTCGTCTTCATCGGCGACGCGCTGCTTTTCGATCCGCTCAGAAACTCGGGCCTTCCGCGAGCAGGCCGACGATGGCATCGGTCAACTGGATCTCGCCCGCTGCATTGGGCGGAGTCTTGCGCAGATGGTCGAAGATGCTCGGCATCAGCACGTAGCGCTCGACCACGCCGAGATTCGACGGCGCGAGCGCGGGCTGCGGCTTCTCGACGATGTCCGACAGCTTGATCACATCCTCTTCCCACTCGCGGCCTTCGATCACGCCATACGATGCGCTTTCCTCGCGCGCGATGCGCTCCACGCCGATGAGGGAGCTGTGAATGACGGAGCTGTGATAGTGATCNCTACTGCGAACGGCTGTCCGCCGACGAGACGTTCCGCGCACAACACGGCCTGACCGAGACCGAGCGCGGCGGGCTGGCGCACGTAGAAGCAATCGACATTCGCGGGCTTGATGCCGCGCACCGCTTCGAGCAGCGCGGCCTTGTTGCGCGCTTCGAGTTCATAGGACTTGTCGAAGTGATCCTCGATCGCGCACTTGCCGCGCCCCGTCACGAAGATCATTTCCGTCATGCCCGCAGCGATGGCCTCTTCCACCGCGTACTGGATGAGCGGCTTGTCGACCACGGGCAGCATCTCCTTCGGACTCGCTTTGGTCGCCGGTAAGAAACGGGTGCCGAAACCTGCGACTGGAAAAACCGCCTTGGTCACCTCGAGCATGACTGCATCCTCCTCGTCGAAACCGGTTTTGAACAAATCCCCGGATTGTTATGGCCCGCAAGCGGGCATCCGGCTCTGCCGGCCGGTCGCATGATCGATGCTTCTGTGCGACGAAACGATGTCGGCGCGATGTCGGCCTCAATCGGCTTTTTCGAGCTTCGAAGCCGGCGGGCGATGCGAGCCGCCCTTGTTCGACGACGTGCGCGGGCCGAGCGTGTCGTTGCGCAGCGCATCGCGATAAGCCGAGACCGCGATCAGCACGAGCAGCACCGCCGCGCCGGCCATTGCATGCATATCCATGATCGACATCCATTTGCCTTTGGGTTGACGACCGTAGCAGAAAAAAATCGATAAATAACTCGTACGAAACCGCCCGTACGGAAGCGTCCTCTTTTCGAGAATGCCCTGAAACGAGGCACTTTTAGTCGATTCGCCCCGTTTTTTCCTAGACGGTTTTTTTAGCTTGGGCGAGCATGCGCGGCTGCTCTACCATGGCTTCCTACTCATGCTGGGGAGCCTGTTTCCGATGAGCGATTCTTCCGTCTTGCAGAGCCGCGCAGCGACGCCCGCGCGCGTTTCCAGCGTCGATGACAAGGACGTGGCGATCAACGCGTGGCGCGGTATCGCAGCGCTGCTCGTCGCCTACTTTCATTGCAGGCAGGTGACATGGATCGGCATGCAGCAGTTTCATCGCGGCGCGCCCGCATGGGATGCCAACACGGTCGGCTACCTCACGTTTCCGATCGCATGGGGTTCGGCCGGCGTGCCGATCTTCTTCGTCATCAGCGGCTACTGCATCCATCGCGCGATGGCGCGACGGCTTGCCGCCCGGCTGCACGCGAGCCTCGATAACGGCAACTTTCTGCTCAGGCGTTTTACGCGCATCTATCCGGTGCTGCTCACGGCGCTCGTGCTGACCTTCGTGCTCGATTCGTTCAGCGCCGGCTTCGAGCCGGTGAGCCGCAAGATCAATCCGTTCGATCTCCATGCGTTCGTCGTCAACGTGCTGTCCTTGCAGGGCATCGCGGGCAAGACCTTCGGCTCCAACGGCGCCTTGTGGACGCTGTCGGTCGAAGTGCAGTTCTATCTCGTCTACCCGCTGTTGCTGATGCTGCGGCGTCGCATCGACATGCGCGGCGTGTTCGCGGCGGTCGCCCTCGTCAACGTGTTGTCCGCGGCGATGTTCGAGTCGCACCATGTCGTCGTGTTCACGTCGTACTGGCTGTCGTGGACGCTCGGCGCATGAATCGCCGAAGCGAAAGTGCAAGGCATGCGCGCGCCGCTGCGTGCGCCCTGGTGGTCCGCGCTCGGCGCACTCGACAAGCCGATGCAAAGTACGCTTGCGGTGCGCGCCTGTTCGTGGCTCGGCAAATTCAGCTTCTCGCTTTACGTCGTGCATCTGCCGGTCTTCGTGCTGCTCGGCTCGGTCTTCTTTCGCTCCGAACTGCAGTCGGACATCTGGGCGTCGTCCGCCTTCACGGGCTGCGCGATATGCGTCGCCCTATGCCTTCTACTTCGCCGTCGAGCGGCCCGCGATGCGCTGGTCCGAAAAGCTTAAGCGCAGGAAGCCCATTAGCGCCTGAGCAAGACCACGCTCCAAAGAAAAAGCGCCTGCATATGCAGGCGCTTTTCGTTTCGATGACCGCGTTCGCGTCAACCCTTCTTGCGCGCGCCCTGCCACGTCCGACAGGATCTTTTCGACGCTTTCCACATAGCGCCTCGTGCCGAAGCGCATCGTCGCGTTCTGAAAGCCCTTGTCCACCAGACGATCGCGCAGATGCGCGTTGCCCTTGAGCTTCTCCAGGATGCGCGCGAGTTCGGCGGCATCGCCCGGCGAGCAAAGGATGCCGTTCTCGCCGTCCTCAACGATGTCCGTCACGCCGCCCGCGCGCGTCGCGACCACCGGCCGCTTCGACAGTATGTCTTCGATGATCACACGCCCGAACGGCTCCGGCATGATCGACGTATGCGTGACGACGTCGACGGCCTTCATGCAGGCGGCGATATCGTCCTGAAAGCCGAGGAAGTGCACGCGATCCGCGAGCGTATATTCGAGCATGAAGGCGCGCAATTCCCGCTCGTAGTCGTCCTCGCCGAAGAGCGGTGCGCCGACCAGCACGGCATGCATCTGTGGCGCCTCCAGCAGCGCTTCGAGCAGGACGTGCTGACTTTTCCAGCGCGCGAGATGGCTGAAGCAGCCGACCAGAAAGGCATCGCGCGGCAGGCCGAAGCGCGCGCAATTCGTGCTGCGCGACCGCTTCGAGATTCGTGAACGGTTCGGCCGCGATGCCGTTGTAGACCACATCGAGCCGCTCTTCGCGCAGGCGCGTGAGCGCCGTCATCGCCGCCGCCGATGCCGTCGAGTTGGCGATCACATGTTCGAGCATCAGCTTCGTGCACCATTTGATGATCGCGAGCTGCGTGCGGCCGAAGTGATCCTCGCTGACAATATCGCGCAGATGCCAGACGACGGGCCGGCGCGAAATGAGTCCGGCGATCGCGCCGATCACCATCGCGCGCTGCGTGTTCACGTAGATGACATCGGCATCGCGCGATTTTTGCAGCGTGCCGCGCAAGAGCTTTAGCACGCCGCCAACCATGCCTGCGCCGGAGCGCTTCATCTTGTCCTTGTGGACGTCGTTGAGCGCCTTGCCGTCGAGCACATCGACCTTCACGCCGACCGCTTCCAGCGCGATCCGGAACGGGCCGTCGTCGAACAGAACGGTCTGCACGTCGCCGTGCATGTTCTTTACGACTTCGAGCATCGACAGTTCGGCGCCGCCGAGCGCGCCGCTTTGATCGACGGCGAGCACGCGCAGATCGCTCTTCGCATCCGCTTGCGCGCCCTGCTGCGCCTGACTCAGTTCCTTGACCGGCAGCGGCGGCAACGCGAACTGGGGCGTAAGCCGGCCGATATGCGAATACAGCGCTTCGCGAAAATGCGCGCTCGCGAAGCGCTCGGCATTCTTGCGGCAATCGATCGGACGGAACGCGAAGCCGCCGGTCTCGAAGCGATCGACCCGCCTCAACGATCGCGCTCGCGGACTGCGTCAGAAAGAACATGCCGGTCGGACTCATCTGTTCGGGATCGCGCACCGTCTCCAGCGCCCCGCCCTTGCCATACGCGATGACCGGCGTGCCGCATGCCTGCGCCTCGACCACCGAGATGCCGAAATCTTCCTCCGCCGCGAACACGAAGGCCTTCGCGCGTCGCATCTTGTCGTGCAACACCGGGAACGCCTGATAGCCCATGATCTCGACGTTCGGTCCCGCCTTTGCGCGGATCTTCGCCATGTCGGGTCCGTCGCCGATCACGACGAGCCTGCGGCCCGGCATCTGACTAAAGGCTTCGACGATCAGATCGATCTTCTTGTACGGCACCATGCGCGATGCGGTGAGATAGAAGTCTTCTTTCTCCTCGCACATCTGGAACGATTCGACGTCGACCGGCGGAAAAATCACGCGCGACGAACGGCGATAAACCTTGTGGATGCGCCGCGCGATGAACGCCGAATTACGATGAAGTGATTCACCGAGTTCGCCGTGCAGATATCCCAGTTGCGCACGTAATGCAGCACCATGCGCGCCATCAGCGACTTCAGTCTCGCCGTCAGATTCGACTGCTGGAGATACTGATACTGCATGTCCCATGCGTAGCGGATCGGCGAATGCACGTAGCTCACATGCACCTGATCGGGACCGGTCAGCACGCCCTTGGCGACCGCGTGACTGCTCGAAATCCGGAGGTCGTAGCCCGACAGGTCGAGCTGCTCGATGGCGAGCGGCATCAGCGGCAGATAGGCGCGATAGCGCTTCTTCGCCATCGGCAGTTTCTGGATGAAGGACGTTTTCGCCCGCTTCCCGCGAATGAAGGACCGATCTTCCAGAAAATCGACGACGCTGAAGATATCCGCATCCGGAAAGCACGCGACGATCTGTTCCAGCACACGCTCCGCGCCCGCATACGTGACGAGCCAGTCGTGCACGACGGCCACGCGCGGCGCGCCGATGGAGCACGGCACGCTGCTTTCGCGCAACGGAACGAGCGCCAGCGCGGGCGCGGGTTCATGCAGGAAGTGCCGCGCCTTGGCGCGTCCTATGAACGCCTCTTCGAAGTCTTTTTTCATGCGTCACTCCTCGCCTTCAGAGGTGAATGAATGCGCCTGCCGATATGGGCGCTCGACTTGCGGATGAACATCATCGCCAGCGCGCGCAACGCAGGGCACGTCAGCACGGACCAGCCGGCATTCGCGAGCGCGACGAGGATCGCGACCGCGATGGCATGGAACGGGTGGCTCATCGTGTTGATCGCGCCTGCGAAGATCCACGACACGTTGGCGATCGGAATCGCGAGCGCGAGCCACGGCAGCGTCAGGTAGACCTCGCACCGCAACGCGGGCGCGGAATACGCGAGATAGGCCGTATAGAGAAACCCGCCGAAATAGATCAGCAGTCCTGCCGAGCACGCCGGTCGCGAAGTTGAGCCATACCGCGCTCCAGAACACACGCGTGCGCTGCTCGACATCGTCCGCCGCCTGCGCCTTCGCGATCTGATGTTGCGCGGCCATGTTCATGCCGAGATCGAGAATGCCGAAGTAGCCGATCAGCGTCCACACGAGACTGATGACGCCATATCGTTCGACGCCGACGAGGCGTATATAGGCCGGCACCGTCGCGAGCGAAACGAAAGTCGGCAGGATCAACCCGATGAAGTTGATCGCGACGTTCTTCACCATGCTCTTTTCCATGAGCGCCTCGTGTTGCTCCCTGTTCGACCTGCGGGTTTTACTGTGCCTTTTTACTGCTCGTTGGTATATCGCGTGTTTCGAATGACTATGGCTTCCAGCGGTACATCATCATTTTGCCGCGCACGTCTTCCTCGACGAAGACCAGATATTCGCCGTTGCTCCGCCGCGCCGCCGTCACGTCGTTGGGCACGTCCACCCATCCCGATGCGCGGCCCACTTCCGCGCCCGGCTTGATCACGCCGATTTCCTTGCCCGAGTCTCTATCGTATACATGCACGTTGCCGACCGGTTCCACCGCGAACACATACTGTCCTTCCACCGTGAGCCCGATGAGCGTCGACAGCGGCTTGCTTTGCGTATCCCACGGCAGGTCAATCGTATAGCGCTGGCGCGGTTCCTTCGACCAGTGGTCGTAGCGCACGAGAGGCCGTCCCACCTCTTTCCAGTAACGCTTGTCGAAAGGCACATCGGGGGTGTAGCCGATCAGGTACATCGTGTCGTCGTCGGCGTCGTAGATAGCCCGGCGCAATTCCGTGAACGGCGCGGGCACCGGATAGGTCTGCATGTCCGCATAAGCGTAGATCGGATTGCCCTGCTTGTCCAGCCCGCCGTAGCGCAGCCGAAAGAGCTTGTTCGCATCGCCGGTGCGCCAGATGTCGTCCTTCACATCCACCCACCAGCCCCAGCCGCCCGTCATCCGCACGCCGGGCGGGTTGTCCTTGAACTCGCCCTTGTCGAAGCGCCCGTCGCCGTTCTCGTCGCGCCAAATCTAGTCGCCGCCTTCGGGCCGATTCAGCACGTCCTGCACCGGGCGCGGCCGTCCCGCGATGAAGCCCGACGGTATTGCCAGTTCACCGTCGCGCTTCGAGTCGAAGCGATAGATCTTCAGGTGATCCGCATACATGTCCGTCAGATACAAAAACGTGCGGCCTTCGAGCCGTCGCGCGATCGGCAGACCCGGCCACTGATCGGTGTGGAACACCGGATCGTCCGGATACCTGAAGCGGCCCAACAGAAAGCCCGCGTATTTCCAGTCCTTGCCCGGCGGCTGCGACAGATCGAGTTCGAAGCGCTTGTTGCCCGTATAGACGCTGTCCGGCCTGCCCGGATTGATCCATGCGCCATCGACGAACAAGAGTCCCTGCAACTGTCAGCGCAAAGCGCCTTCGGGCGAGTAGCTTTCGAGCATCGCGCCGAGGCTCGCGCTGAGCTTGCCCAACTGCGGCCCGATGCCGTTGCACGACACATACACGTTGCCGTTCGCATCAACGCCGACGCCGGTGGGGCCATTGAAGCGCTTCGGCCCCGGCTTGCCCGTGCCGCCCGCGACGAGCAGACGGCCGCCCTTGTCGATCGCCACATCGACCGCCACGCTGTCGGGCGACAACTGCGGCGCATCCTTCAGCGCCTCGCCCGACGCCGCGTAATGCGCGCCGTTGCTCTCGATCACGGCCCAGAGCGTGCCGTCCGCGGCGAGCGCGAGCTTGCCCGGCTTCGGCGCGGCGAACTGTGCCTTCTTCTGCATCGACTGCGCGTCGTAGACCTCGATCAGATCGATAGCCGTGTTCGCGACATACAGCAGCGCGTCGCTCGCCGCGAATCCGCCGATATCGCGCTTGTCGTCGTCGGTTTCATTCACCGACAGAAAACTGCGCGCCATGACCGCGCGCGGATCCTTGTCGGTCGTGAGCGCCTTCATCGTCGCGTTGAGATCGCCGCTCGCGCCGGGCGCCGCGCCGTCGAACGGCACCGGACGTTTCAGGTCGCCGATATCGCGCCGCGACACGCCCGTCCATTGCTTGCCCGCCGGCGGCCAGATGCTTGGCTTGACGAGCCGTCCGCGCTCGTTACCGACGCCGACCGCGACATAGACGTAGCGCGAATTGACGGCCACCGCATTGCCGCCCGATCCGCCCCATCCGTGCGTGCCGCCCGCGTATCCGAGCATCTGTCCGTCGCGATACACGCTCGCTTCAGCGCCGCTCTCGTCCCACGGCGCGTTGGTGAATACGCGTTCGTCGGGCGCGATCGCGATCGCCGTGATGTTGATCTGCGTCCAGGTGCCCTCGCCGAAGCCGAAGGTATTGCCGATCCACGACGTCCTGACGTCGAGCGTGCGCGGCGCTGGCGCATCGGTGCCGCTCGCCGCGCAGGCAAACGCGAGACACAGCACCGACGTGATCGAGCGCAACAGCGACGTGCGACGCAACGCGTCCTCCCAGATGTGTTGACCGGGCGCTTTCGTTGCATCGGGACGCGGCGAAGCGCGTGAAGAGGACAGCAGCTGTGGTCCGACGCGTTCCAGATTAGAGGCCAAATAAAGCGAAAAAAACGAAAATTATTGACGCGGGAACGAGGCACATACGCGCGCCTCGGCCGATGCGCCTGTGTGATTCAGCCCGTCTTTTTATTTATTGCCCGCGTGTCGAAGCGAGTCGCGAATGCATTCGAAGCCTGGATATTTTTCCGTTTTCTTTTCCCTAGAATCGACTCACGACATCTTTCATCGAGGCTCACACTCATGG
Source organism: Caballeronia sp. BR6202001590007 (assembly GCA_029439495.1). Lineage (GTDB taxonomy): Bacteria > Pseudomonadota > Gammaproteobacteria > Burkholderiales > Burkholderiaceae > Caballeronia. Next base: position 1,773 of record JAQFVI010000379.1, on the reverse strand, counting down.
CCACACAGAACAAGGCGATCATCACGGGCGTATCGGGACAGGACGGCGCTTATCTCGCGAAACTGCTGCTCGATAAAGGTTACGAAGTGATCGGCATCTATCGGCGCACGAGTTCGGTAAACTTCTGGCGCATCGCGGAACTGGGTATCGATCGCCATCCGAAGCTGAAGCTCGTCGAACACGATCTCACCGATCTCGGCTCAAATCTGCGTCTGCTCGAACAAGTCGAAGCGAGCGAGCTGTATAACCTCGCGGCGCAGAGTTTCGTCGGCGTGTCCTTCGATCAACCGTCGACGACGGCGGGCGTCACGGGCCTGGGCACATTGAATTTGCTCGAAGCGATCCGCGTGATCGATCCGGCCATCCGCTATTACCAGGCTTCGACCTCCGAGATGTTCGGCAAGGTGCAGGCGATCCCGCAGAGCGAAGAGACGCCGTTTTATCCGCGCAGTCCTTATGGCGTGGCGAAGCTCTTCGCGCACTGGACGACGATCAACTATCGCGAGTCGTACAACATCTTCGGATGCATCGGCATTCTGTTCAATCACGAGTCGCCGTTGCGCAGACGCGAGTTCGTCACGCGCAAGATCACTGACACGGTCGCGAAGATACGCCTCAGCAAAGAGGAACTGCTCGAACTCGGCAATCTCGATGCGAAGCGCGACTGGGGCTTCGCGGCCGAGTATGTCGAGGGCATGTGGCGCATGTTGCAGGCGTCCGAGCCGGACACTTACATGCTTGCGACCAATCGCACGGAGACGGTGCGCGATTTCGTGCGCATGGCGTTCGGTGCGGCGGGCTATCAGCTCGAGTGGGCGGGCAAAGGCGAACGCGAGCGCGGCATCGACGTATCGACGGGCCGCACGCTCGTGCGGGTGAATCCGAAGTTCTATCGTTCGGCCGAGGTGGATCTTTTAATCGGCAGTGCGGACAAGACGCGCGACCGGCTGGGCTGGACGCCGCGCACGACGCTCGAATCGCTTTGCCAGATGATGGTCGAAGCCGATCTCAAGCGTAACGAACTCCAGCCGACCTTCTGATCCGCCTATGCCGCGCCGCGCACTCATCACCGGCCTTTCGGGCTTCACGGGTCGCCATATGGCGGCGCTTCTGACCACCAAGGGCTACGACGTCTGGGGCACGACGACATCGGCGTCGCCCGAGAGCGAGGTGCCCGATGCCGTGGGCATACCCGTCGACCTGCTCGATGCCGACGCGCTCAAGTCCTTCGTGACCGATGCGCGGCCGGATGTCGTCGTGCATCTTGCGGGGGCTGCGCATGTGACAGGGCACACGCCGGCGACCACATACATGGTGAATATCGTCGGCACGCGCAATCTGCTTGCTGCGCTGTCGATGCTCGACAAGAAGCCGCGCGCGGTGTTGCTGGCGAGTACCGCGAACGTGTATGGCAATGCCGATGTCGAGTCGATCGACGAGGCGGTGCCGATTCGTCCAGCGAACGATTACGCCGTCAGCAAGCTGGCGATGGAGCATGCGGCGAGGCTGTGGCTGGACCGCTTGCCGATCGTGTTCGTGCGGCCGTTCAATTACACCGGCGTGGGGCCAGAGCGAGGACTATGTGCTGCCGAAGATCGTCGGGCATCATGCACGGCGCAAGGCGCGGATTTCGCTTGGCAATCTCGATGTGAGTCGTGATTTCTCTGTCGTGCGGGATGTGGTTGCCACTTATGCCAAGTTGCTCGATGTGGCGTCTGTTGAGGAGACGTTCAATATCTGTTCCGGGCATGGACATTCGCTGGGGCAGATGCT
>JAQFVI010000378.1 GCA_029439495.1 Caballeronia sp. BR6202001590007 | reverse complement strand
CGTCGGCCTGGGCGCGGCGTCGCTCGAACGTTGGCCGCGCATTCTCGCGGCCTTGCCGGAGCCGGTGTTCTATCAGCGCAACGGCACGCTGGTCGTCTGGCATGGCGCGGATCGCGCCGAAGCGCCGCTGTTCGAGCGCCGCCTGCGCGCGAACGCGCCCGCCCACCTGCTCGCCGGTGGCTTCCACAAGCTCGCGGGCGCACAGGTGTCGCAGACGGAACCGGCGCTCGGCACGCGCTTCGCGCAAGGCTGGCTGCTGCCGCACGAAGGCCAACTCGACAATCGCCAGGCGCTTGCCGCGCTCGCGGCGGGACTGGCCGAACGCGGCGTGCACACGCACTGGAACGTGTCGGTCGATCGTGACGATGCGCTGCCGGACGCGCGCTGGATCGTCGATTGCCGCGGACTCGGCGGCAAGCCCGCGTGGCCCGCGCTGCGCGGCATACGCGGCGAAGTTGCGCGGGTTCATGCGCCGGGAATCGGCCTGACGCGGCCGGTGCGTTTGCTGCATCCGCGCTATCCGCTGTATATCGCGCCGAAGCAGAACGATCTCTACGTGATCGGCGTGACCGAAGTCGAGGGCGAGGACATGTCGCCGGTCAGCGTGCGCTCGGCGCTCGAACTGCTGAGCGCGGCGTTCGCGGTGCATCCGGGTTTCGGCGAGGCGCGCATCCTCGAACTCAATTCGCAATGCCGGCCGACGCTGCCGGATCATCGCCCGGTGATCGTCTGGGACGAGGCGCGCACTTTGCGCGTCAACGGCCTGTATCGGCATGGCTTCATGATCGCGCCGGAAGTCGCGGATGCCGCATGCGCGCTCGCGCAGGCGCTCGCATCCGGCGAAGTCGCCGACGCCGACGCCTTCGCGCGCTTTCGCGGCGACGCGCGCTGGCCGCAACTTCTTCATGGCGCATTCGCCGGCGCAGTCGTGCACTAGCCAGGGAAATGAGATGAATATCCACATCAATCAGCGCAGCTTCGATCTGCCGGATGCCGCGACCGTCACCGACGCGCTCGCCGCTTTCGGCGCCAGGCTGCCTTTCGCGGTCGCGCTGAACGGCCAGTTCGTCGCACGCGGCGAGCACGCCACCAAGACGCTCGCAGCGGGCGACCGGCTCGACGTCGTCTCGCCCGTCGCGGGCGGCTGAACTCTCCATATAGAAGGATCCGATCATGACCACCCAGACCGCCGACGTCCTCCGGCTCTACGGCGAGGCGTTTTCGAGCCGCGTGCTGCTCGGCACGTCGCGCTATCCATCGCTGCAATCGCTGTCCGATTCCATCGATGCCGCGCGGCCCGGCATGGTGACTGTCGCGCTGCGCCGGCAATCGGAGACGGGTGAAGCCGGGTTCTTCGACGTGCTCAAGCGCCACGGCGTCGCGTTGTTGCCGAATACGGCCGGCTGCCAAAGCGTCGACGAAATGCTGACGACCGCGCACATGGCGCGCGAAGTCTTCGATACGCCGTGGATCAAGCTCGAACTGATCGGCGACGACTACACGTTGCAGCCGGACCCGATCGGCCTCGTCGAAGCGGCGGGCAGGCTGATCCGCGACGGTTTCAAGGTGCTGCCGTACTGCACGGAGGATCTGGTGATCGGCCGCCGCCTGCTCGACGCGGGCTGCGAAGCGCTGATGCCGTGGGGCGCACCCATCGGCACGGGCAAGGGCGTGACCAATCCGTATGGCCTGCGCACCTTGCGCGAACGGCTGCCAGACGTGCCGTTGATCGTCGATGCGGGCCTCGGCGTGCCTTCGCATGCGTGTCAGGTGATGGAATGGGGTTTCGACGGCGTGCTGCTGAACACTGCCGTGTCGCAGGCGACGTTTCCGCCGCAGATGGCGCGCGCGTTCGCGCTCGGCGTCGAAGCGGGACGCACCGCCTTTCTCGCCGGACCGATGGCCGAGCGCGACAGCGCGCAGGCGAGCACGCCTGTCGTCGGCACGCCGTTCTGGCATCAGGACAGAGGTGCCGCATGAGCCTCTTCGATCGCGAAGTGTTCTGGCCGCCCGCGGACGAACTCGTGGAAGTCGCTGAGCGCATCCGCGCGCGCGTCGGCGACTGGCCCGCCGCCGACGCGCGCTGGCGCATTTGTCTGACCGTGCCGGAATCGCCGGGCGCGCAGGATCTGCTGGTGTTCACGGAATCGAATCACGACGCCGCCGCCGCGACCGGCGCGGCCGTGCTCGAAGTGCGCGGCAATCGTGCGGTGCTGACGCGCGGTGAATCACGTTTCGTCGTGGAAGGCGAGAAGTCGGACGACTGGCTCGCGGCGCTGGCCGCGTTTCTCGACTGCAACTTCGAACCGCACGACGCGCTGGTGCTCGCGTTCGCGTGGCATTCCGGCGACGACGCGAAAGCCGACGCGTGGCCAATCGATTTCGCGACTTTCCCGCGCGTGGCCGATCTGCCCGCCTCGCCCGAACTCGCGTTTCCGCCATGCCCGGACGCGCTCGGGCTTTATCCGGTGCTGCCGAGCGCGGACTGGACCGAGCGCGTGCTCGATCTCGGCGTGTGCACCGCGCAACTGCGCCGCAAGAGCACCGATGCCGACGATCTGAGGCATGAAATCGAGCGCGCGGTGACGGCCGGACGCAAGCATCAGGCGAATCTCTTCATCAACGATCACTGGCGCGAGGCGATCGCGGCGGGCGCGTACGGCGTGCATCTCGGCCAGGAAGACGTCGAAACCGCCGATCTTCAGGCGATCGCCGCCGCGGGACTGCGCCTCGGCCTGTCGACGCACGGCTACTATGAAATGCTGCGCGCGCTGCACTTCCGTCCGAGCTATCTCGCACTCGGCGCGGTTTTCCCGACCACCACGAAGGTGATGTCGACCAAGCCGCAGGGCCTCGCGCGGCTGCGCCGCTACGTGCAGTTGCTCGAGGGCCGCGTGCCGCTCGTCGCGATCGGCGGCATCGACGGGAAAGTGCTGCCCGATGTGCTGTCGACCGGCGTCGGCAGCGCGTCCGTCGTGCGTGCGGTGACGGAAGCGCCGGACACCGCCGAAGCGGTCTCGGCGCTGCAGGCGAACTTCTCGAATTGATGGCGAAAACTGCGAAAAAAGGTGGCGAAAGGGCTTAGGCAAAGCACCGATTGCGCGCAGGCCCTATAATTCATTCGGCCTCTTGCGTCCTCGGAATTCTTTACCCAGTGCCAGCCTCTTCAGAGACCCTGCTAGCGCTTCGCGACGTCGACTTCGGCTATGGCGGCCGGCTTGTGCTGTCGAACCTGAACATGCGTTTCACGCGTGGGCAGGTGGTCGCGTTCATGGGCGGCTCCGGCTGCGGCAAGACCACGACGCTTCGGCTGATCGGCGGTCTCGTGAAGGCCAATCGCGGTCAGGTCATGTTCGGCGACCAGGACGTCGGCGCGCAGACGCATGACGGTCTCTACGCGCTGCGCCGCAGGATGGGCATGCTGTTTCAGTTCGGCGCGCTTTTCACCGATCAGACGGTGTTCGAGAACGTCGCGTTTCCGCTGCGCGAGCACACCGATCTGCCGGAAGCCCTGATCCACGACCTCGTGCTGATGAAGCTCAACGCGGTGGGCCTGCGCGGCGCGCGCGATCTCGCGCCGTCGGAGATTTCGGGCGGCATGGCGCGCCGCGTCGCACTGGCGCGCGCCATCGCGCTCGATCCCGAACTCATGATGTACGACGAGCCGTTCGCCGGCCTCGATCCCATTTCCCTCGGCATCACCGCGAAACTCATCCGCACGCTCAACGACGCGCTCGGCGCGACGTCGATCATCGTGTCGCACGACGTGCCGGAGACGTTTTCCATCGCCGACTACGTCTACTTCGTCGCCAACGGCGGCATCCACGCCGAAGGCACGCCGGCGCAACTGCGCGCCTCGGAAGATCCGACCGTGCGACAGTTCATCGACGGCACGCCCGACGGCCCGTTCAGGTTCCACTACGCGAGCCTGCCGCTCGCGGCGGATTTCGGCATCGGAGGGCAGGCATGATCAGCTCGCTCGGGCGCTGGGTAATCGACGGAGTCGGCACCGCCGGCTACACGACGCGCATGTTCCTGCGCCTCGTCGCGGAATTCTTCGCACTGCTGCGCCGCCCGCGTCTCATCACCAAGCAGCTTTTTTTCGTCGGTAATTATTCGTTCGTCATCGTCGCGGTGTCGGGACTGTTCGTCGGTTTCGTGCTCGGCCTGCAGGGTTATTACATACTGTCGCGCTATGGTTCGGAGGAAGCGCTCGGCTTGCTGGTCGCGCTGTCGCTCGTGCNCGGCCGAAATCGGCCTGATGAAGGCGGGCGAGCAACTGACCGCCATGGAAATGATGGCCGTCGATCCCATGAAGTTCATCATGGCGCCGCGCATGTGGGCGGGCATCATCGCCATGCCGCTGCTCGCGGCCATTTTCAGCGCGGTCGGCATTCTCGGCGGTTACGTGGTGGGCGTGATCCTGATCGGCGTCGATCCGGGCGTGTTCTGGTCGCAGATGCAGGGCGGCGTGGACGTCTGGCGCGACGTTGGCAACGGCGTGATCAAGGGCGTCGTGTTCGGTTTCGCGGTGACGTTCATCGCGCTGTTCCGGGGCTACGAAGCCCGGCCGACGCCGGAAGGCGTGTCGCACGCGACGACCAAGACCGTCGTGTATGCGTCGCTCGCCGTGCTCGGCCTCGATTTCCTGCTGACCGCACTGATGTTCAGCTAACGAATGCTGCTAACGGATTCGCGCGAACCAGGCGCGATGACGCGGGCGTTGTGAAGGGCACAGACCGTCACATGCGCGCTGCGACAAGATTCTCTTTGGGAAGACGATGAAAAAGACTGCTCTCGACTTTTGGGTCGGCCTCTTCGTGGTGCTCGGTTTCGTGGCGCTGCTCTTTCTCGNCGGCACGATCGGCTTCGACGAGAACACCTATCAGGCGGCCGTGACCATCGATATCAACAAACAGTACCAGTTTCCGAAGGACTCGTCCGCCAAGATCCTGACCGCCGGCCTGCTCGGCGAGCAGTACATCGGCCTGGAGCCAGGCGGCGACGATCAGATGCTCAAGAGCGGCGACACGATCACCATGACGCAATCGGCCGTGGTGCTCGAAAACCTGATCGGTCAGTTTCTGTACAACAAANGGCGCGGCGCAATAAGGAGACGCAATAAGGAGAAGAACATGCACGNTCCCTTTGAAAGCTACAACCGGACGATGTTCACGATCAACGACAAGGTCGATCAGTACGCGCTCAAGCCGGTGGCGAAGGGGTATCAGTGGGCGGTGCCGGAGTCGGTGCGCAATAATGTCACCAACTTCTTCTCGAATATCGGCGACGTCTACATTGCGGCGAACAACCTGCTGCAGTTGAAGATCGCGGACGGTGTGTCCGACATCATGCGCGTCGCGATCAACACGGTCTTCGGCGTCGGCGGTCTGTTCGACGTCGCGACCGTCGCGAGGCTGCCGAAGCACGCGGGCGATTTCGGCATAACGCTCGGTCACTATGGCGTGCCTTCCGGTCCGTATCTGGTGCTGCCGCTGCTCGGCCCGAGCACGGTGCGCGATACGAGCGGCCTGGTCGTCGATTATTTCGGCAATCCACTGACCTACGTGAGCCCGGATTCCGTGAGCTGGGCGCTGTACGGCGTGAATCTCGTCAACACGCGCGCGAATCTGCTCGGCGCGACCGACGTGCTCGCCGATGCCGCGCTCGACAAATATTCGTTCGTCCGCAACGCCTATCTGCAACGCCGCCAGTACCTGATCACCGGCGGCACCGGCGATGCGTCGGATTACGGCGACGCGCCGCTGCCCAACTACGGCGACGAGGGCGTCGAAGCCGCGACGCCCGCTGGCGCATCGGCAACGGCGGCCATGCCGGGCACGGCCGCGGCGCCGGAATCCGCGTCGGGCACTGCAGTTGCGCCGCATCCGGCGAGTTCCTCGACGGTGCCGGGCAATCAGTACGTGCCGCCGCGCGCGCCGCCGGGGTTCCCTTCGTTCCGCCTGCGTTGAGCGCATCCTGCTAACGCGCGGTAACACATTTCTGACAGCTTTTGAAACGGTGCCCTCTGAACTCAAAACAAAGGGCGCGCTCAAACCAAAGCCACTATTTCAGTAGGGTCTGCAATGAAAAAACTCTTTCTGCTTCCGATTTTCGCGTTGTTCATGGCGTTCTGCGGCGCCGCATCGGCGCAAGCCGCCTACACGAGCGCGCCCGACGTGCTGATCAAGACCGTCACGCAGCAGGTGCTCGATCAGATCAAGTCCGACAGCAAGATCCAGTCGGGCGACATCAACGAAATCACGAAGCTGGTCAACGAGAAGATCCTGCCGTACACGGATTTCACGCGCACCACGCGTCTCGTGATGGGCCGCAACTGGAACACGGCGACGCCGGAACAGCAAAAGCAGATCGTCGAGCAGTTCAAGATGCTGCTGATCCGCACGTATTTGGGCGCGCTCGCGCAAGTGCGCAACCAGACCATCCAGTACAAGCCGTTCCGCGCATCGCCGGACGATACCGATGTCGTGGTTCGCTCGGTCGTGGTGAACAACGGTCAGCCGGTCGAACTCGACTATCGTCTGTACAAGACGGCGCAAGGCTGGCGCGTGTACGACATCAACGTGCTCGGCGCATGGCTGATCCAGGCTTACCAACAGCAGTTCAACGAGCAAATCCAGCAGCATGGCGTCAACGGCCTCGTGCAGTTCCTGACGCAGCGCAACCAGCAACTGGCGAACGACAAGGCATCGTGAGCAATGCAACCAGTGGCCGTTTCCAGACGGCCGCGAGCCTAACTCACGAGAGCGCGAAGGCCGCGCTCGAAGCGGGCCTGTCGCGCATCGCGGCGGTCGCGACCGAAGTCGATTGCGCCCCGCTCACACGCTTCGATTCCTCCGCGCTCGCCGTGCTCCTCGCCTGGCAACGGGCGGCGGTCGCGCGCGGCGCGGCGCTCAGCGTCGTCAACACACCATCCGGGCTTGCCAGTCTCGCGCAGGCCTACGGCGTCGATACGCTCCTCAGCTTCCGATATTGATCCTGTTCTGATGCCCGTCAGTCGTGGCGCGCTACGCTCGCGCGCCGCACGCAGGATCGCTTCGAAGTCGGCACCCTCGTGCTTTGCCCTATAATCAAACGTTTTTTTCGGACCCGAACTCGGCTCTTTTGAGCGAGCCTGAGTCCGTCGAACGTCACCCGCATAATCCAGCCGCCGTCCGCATGAGGCGCGCGCACATCCATGTCAGCCATAGAAATCCGAAACGTCAAGAAGCGCTACAAAGAGCTTCAGGCACTCAAAGGCGTGAGCCTCTCGGTGGAAGAGGGCGAATTCTTCGGCCTGCTCGGCCCTAACGGCGCGGGCAAGACCACGTTTATCAGCATCCTCGCCGGGCTCGCACGCGCCGACAGCGGCTCGATCTCCGTGCGCGACCACGATGTCGTCAAGGACTTTCGCGCCGCGCGCAGATTGCTCGGCGTCGTGCCGCAGGAACTCGTGTTCGATCCGTTCTTCACCGTGCGCGAGTCGCTGCGCATCCAGTCGGGCTATTTCGGCTTGCGCCACAACGACGACTAGATCGACGAAGTCATGGCCAATCTCGATCTCACCGAGAAAGCCGACGTCAACACGCGCGCGCTGTCCGGCGGCATGAAGCGCCGCGTGCTGGTCGCGCAGGCGCTGGTGCATCGGCCGCGGTGATCGTGCTCGACGAGCCGACCGCGGGCGTCGACGTCGAACTGCGTCAAACGCTGTGGAAGTTCATCTCGCGCCTGAATCGCGAAGGTCACACGATCGTGCTGACCACGCACTATCTCGAAGAAGCCGAATCGCTGTGCGATCGTCTCGCGATGCTTCGTCGCGGCGAAGTCGTCGCGCTGGAGCGCACGAGCACGCTGTTGCAGCGTTTCGCGGGCATGCAGCTTTATCTGCGATTTTCGAGTGGCGTGCTGCCCGCCGAGCTGCGCGCGCTCGAAGTCGATCCGAACGCAGTCGGCAGCTCGCAGCATCTGCTCCGGCTGTCGAGCTACGACGAAGTCGAGCCGATCGAAGTCGAGCCGATTCTCGCGAAATGCCGCGCGGCCGGCTGCGCCTTCGATGAAATCGACGTGCGCAAGGCCGATCTGGAGGACGTGTTCGTGCAGGTGATGAACGAGCCGGAAGTGGTCGAGGGACTGTCATGAGCGGTTTCCAGACGTTGTTCTACAAGGAGCTGCTACGCTTCTGGAAATTGTCGTTTCAGACCGTGCTCGCGCCTGTCGTGACGGCTATTTTTTTATCTGACGATCTTTGGCCACGCGCTGTCGGGCCACGTCCAGGTGTATCCGGGCGTCGGCTATACGAGCTTTCTCGTTCCCGGTCTCGTGATGATGAGCGTGCTGCAGAACGCGTTCCGAACAGTTCGTCGTCGCTGACGCAGTCGAAGATCACCGGCAATCTGGTATTCGTGCTGCTGCCGCCGATCGCGCATTGGGAAATGTTTTTCGCCTATGTGCTCGCGTCGGTCGTGCGCGGATTGTGCGTCGGTCTGTGCGTATTCATCGTGACGATATGGTTCATCCCGATGTCTTTTTCCACGCCGATCTACATCATTGCGTTCGCGGTGTTCGGTTCCGCGATCCTCGGCACGCTCGGCCTGATCGCTGGCATCTGGGCGGACAAGTTCGACCAGCTCATGGCATTTCAAAACTTCCTGATCATGCCGCTCACGTTTCTTTCTGGCGTGTCTTGTTCTACTCGACGCACACGCTGCCGCCGGTGTGGCGCGCGGTGTCGCATCTGAATCCGTTCTTCTACATGATCGACGGTTTCCGCTACGGCTTTTTCGGCCTGTCCGATGTTAACCCGCTCGTCAGTCTCGCCATCGTCGGCGGATTTCTCGCCGTGCTAGCGCTGATCGCCGTGCGACTGCTTGCGAGCGGCTACAAGCTGCGTCACTAATTCAAGGAGATTCACTCACATGTTGCCGACTCCGGAGCAGGTGAAGGACTACATCGCTGGCGGCCTCGCGTGTCAGCATCTCGAAGTGGAAGGTGACGGCCAGCATTTCTTCGCGACCATCGTGAGCGACGCCTTCGTCGGCAAGCGCCCGATCGCGCGTCATCAACTGGTGTACGCGGCGCTCGGCGACCGCATGCGCGAAGAGATTCACGCGCTCAGCATGAAGACGCTCACGCCGGACGAGTGGAAGGCCGCCTGAGGCCGAAAGCGTCACCGGCAATCCAGGCAAAGCAGGGCCGCAACCAAAGGCAGTAGACAGTGCGAATCATCAAGGACAATCGCGGCGGCGAAACCGCAGCAGGCAGCTCGGTCGAAGGACACGTCATCATGGATAAACTGGTCATCACGGGAGGCGCGAAGCTTTGCGGCGAAATCACCGTCTCGGGTGCGAAGAACGCGGCGCTGCCGATTCTTTGCGCGAGTCTTCTCACGGTGGACGATGTGCATCTGTCCAACGTGCCGAATCTGAAGGACGTGTGCACGACGCTCGAACTTCTGCGCCAGATGGGCGTGCAGTTGGAAGTCGCGGGCGACGGCCGTGTGACGCTCAACGCATCGAAGGTGGACAATCTCGTCGCGCCTTACGAAATGGTCAAGACCATGCGCGCGTCGATCCTCGTGCTCGGGCCGCTCGTCGCGCGCTTCGGCGAGGCGAAGGTGTCGCTGCCCGGCGGCTGTGCGATCGGCGCGCGTCCGGTCGATCAGCACATCAAGGGCCTGCAGGCGATGGGCGCCGAGATCAACATCGAGCACGGTTTCATCGAAGCGCGCGCGATGCGGCTGAAGGGCGCGGGCATCGTGACGGACATGATCACCGTGACCGGCACGGAAAACCTGCTGATGGCGGCAGTGCTGGCGGACGGCGAAACCATCATCGAAAACGCCGCGCGCGAGCCGGAAGTGACCGACCTCGCGCATCTGCTGGTCAAGATGGGCGCGAAGATCGACGGCATCGGCACCGACCGGCTCGTCATTCAGGGCGTCGAAAAACTGCACGGCGCGAAGCACGACGTCGTACCGGACCGCATCGAGGCCGGCACCTTCCTGTGCGCGGTCGCCGCGACCGGCGGCGATGTCACGCTGCGTCACGTCGGCCCGCATCTGCTCGACGCCGTGACCGCCAAGCTGCGTGAAACCGGCGTGAGCATCGAGGACGGCGACGACTGGATGCGCGTGCGCATGGACCGGCGCGCCGATGCGGTGAACATCCGCACGTCGGAATATCCAGCGTTCCCGACCGACATGCAGGCGCAGTTCATGGCGCTCAACGCCATCGCGAACGGCACGTCGCAGGTCGTCGAGACGATCTTCGAGAACCGCTTCATGCACGTCCAGGAACTGAACCGGCTGGGCGCGAGCATCACCATCGACGGCAATACGGCGCTCGTCGCGGGCGTGGAAAAGCTGTCGGGCGCGAAGGTGATGGCGACCGACCTGCGCGCTTCCGCGAGCCTCGTTATCGCGGCGATGTGCGCGGACGGCGAAACGCTGATTGACCGCATCTACCATCTGGACCGCGGTTACGACCGCATGGAATCGAAGCTGACCGCGGTCGGCGCGAATGTGCGCCGCATCAAGGGCAGCGGAGGCGAGCAATGAGTTCGGTGCCGCAGACTTCGTCGTCGGTCGAGCCGAGCGCGCCGCTCACGCTGGCGCTTTCCAAAGGGCGTATCTTCGAGGAAACCGTGCCGCTGCTCGCGGCGGCCGGCGTGCAGGTGGCCGAAGATCCGGAAAGCTCGCGCAAGCTGATCTTGCCGACCACTAACCCGAACCTGCGCGTGATCATCGTGCGCGCGACCGACGTGCCGACCTACGTCGAATACGGCGCGGCCGATTTCGGCGTCGCGGGCAAGGACGTGCTGATCGAGCATGGCGGCAGCGGGCTCTATCAGCCGGTCGATCTGAACATCGCGCGCTGCCGGATGTCGGTCGCCGTGAAGAACGGTTTCGATTACGCGAACGCGGTGCGCCAGGGTGCGCGTCTGAAGGTCGCGACGAAATACACGGAAACCGCGCGCCAGCATTTCGCGGCGAAGGGCGTGCACGTCGATCTGATCAAGCTCTACGGCTCGATGGAACTCGCGCCGCTGGTCGGCCTTGCCGACGCGATCGTCGATCTGGTCAGCTCGGGCGGCACGCTGCGAGCGAACAATCTCGTCGAAGTCGAGGAGATCATACAGATTTCGTCGCGGCTCGTCGTGAATCAGGCTGCGCTCAAACTCAAGCGCGCCGCGCTGAAGCCGTTCCTCGACGCGTTCGAGCGCGCATCGTCGACTGGCAGCGCAGGTACAGGAAACTAGCGCGCCCGCCCGCGGCGGCGCCATCAAGCAAAACGGAAAACCAGCATGCCCATCAAGATTCGCAAACTCGATTCAAGCACCGATGGTTTTCAGAAGGCACTGCGCGCGGTTCTCGCGTTCGAAGCGAGCGAGGACGAAGCCATCGAGCGCGCGGTCGCGCAGATTCTCGCCGACGTGAAATCGCGCGGCGACGCCGCCGTGCTCGACTACACCAACAAGTTCGATCGCCTGAAGGCCGACAGCGTCGCGGCGCTCGAACTGCCGTTCTCCGAACTGGAATCCGCGCTAGAAGGACTCGAGCCCAAGCGTCGCGCGGCGCTCGAAGCGGCCGCCGCGCGCGTGCGCGGCTATCACGAGAAACAGCGCATCGAGTGCGGCAGCCATAGCTGGCAATACACCGAGTCCGACGGCACGGTGCTCGGCCAGAAGGTCACGCCGTTGGATCGCGCGGGCATTTACGTGCCGGGCGGCAAGGCTGCGTATCCGTCGTCCGTGCTGATGAATGCGATTCCCGCGCGCGTCGCGGGCATCAAGGAAATCGTCATGGTCGTGCCGACGCCGGACGGCGTGAAGAACCCGCTCGTGCTGACGGCCGCGCTGATCGGCGGCGTCGATCGCGTGTTCACCATCGGCGGCGCGCAGGCGGTCGCCGCGCTCGCCTACGGCACCGACACCGTGCCCGCGGTCGACAAGATCTGCGGTCCGGGCAATGCGTATGTCACGTCTGCGAAGCGCCGCGTGTTCGGCAAGGTCGGCATCGACATGATCGCGGGGCCGTCGGAAATTCTCGTGATCTGCGACGCCACTACCGATCCGCGCTGGGTCGCGATGGACCTGTTCTCGCAGGCGGAACACGACGAACTCGCGCAATCTATCCTGCTTTGCCCGGACGACGCGTTCATCCAGCGCGTCGAGGACGCCATCGTCGAACTGCTGCCGTCGATGCTGCGCCGCGACGTCATCCAGCGCTCGCTCGAAGATCGCGGCGCGCTGATCAAGGTGAAGGACATGGCCGAAGCGTGCGCAATCGCGAACGACATCGCGCCGGAGCACCTCGAAATCTCCACGCTCGATCCGCATCAGTGGGCCGGGCAGATCCACAACGCGGGCGCGATGTTCCTCGGCCGCTATACCAGCGAAAGCCTCGGCGATTACTGCGCCGGTCCGAACCATGTCCTGCCGACCTCGCGCACCGCGCGTTTTTCGTCGCCGCTCGGTGTGTACGACTTCATGAAGCGTTCGAGCGTCATCGAAATCAGTGCGGACGGCGCGCAGACGCTCGGCGAAATCGCCGCGGAACTGGCTTACGGCGAAGGCCTCCAGGCGCACGCGAAGAGCGCCGAATACCGGATGAAGCACGTCGGCTGAACGCCGCGCCGACGCAGTGCCTGATCGAGGCGGTCCGAGAGCCGCCGTTCATTTCATGACCACACCACAAGACATCCTGCGTCCCGACGTGCTCGACGCTCAGGCGGCAGCGTTGCGCGCGGCGCGCGCTGTGCGCTGTGCGCGAGGTGTCGGCGCTGCTGGGCGTGACGGTGTTTACGAGCGCGGGCAACTTCCTGCTCGTGCGCGTGCCGGATACCGCCGTCGCGTTCGAAATCCTGCTCACTTCGCGGGTTTTGGTGAAAACGTGAGTAAAATGCATCCATACTGACGCGGCGGGCGTCGTATGCAGATCTGCGGCGATGGCCGGCAGCGCGGTGTTCGCGATGGCCGCGTCGAGCGTCGCGAGCGCGACCGACAACAGGACCGCCGCCATGCCGCGGCGTTCGAGCGGGGTCATCGGCGCATCGGGATCGCGGGGCGGATTTTTTGTTCTGCGGGCACGTCGGAGTCCGGATGTAAGCGGAAGGAGAATAATCCGCAACGATACGGGAAGCGGACGCTTTTCGCTCGACGATGCCGTGGGAGCTTTCAAAGCGTTGTCGGCGGGTAAGCTGCACTTATTACGACGGCGCCGACAGGAGAGCGAAATGGCGATTCGAATCGTACGTCTGAGCGATCCGCGTGCGGCGGACGAGGGCTTGCGCATCGGCACGGTTCGGCGGCCGCCGCGCGGCGTGCCGAAGCCCGAGTTCGCGAAGCGCGATTTCTACGACGTATGGTATCCGAACCTGGCGCCATCCGCCGATCTGGTGGCAATGGCGCTGCATGCCGAGAGCGAGCGCGACTGGCGAGCGTTCGTCAGGCAGTACAAGGCGCAGATGGCGGCGCCGGAGGTGAGCAGGTCGCTGGATCTGCTGGCGGCGCTGTCGCATTCGACGAACCTATCGGTAGAATGTTATTGCGCGGACGAGGTGCGTTGCCATCGATCGGTGTTGCGGGCGTTGCTGCAAAAGCGCGGAGCGACGATGGCGTGACGCCGCCGCGCTGGCCGGACATCGAGGAGGTCAGTCGGTGCCGTACTTCGGCGAACGCGAGCCGTACAACAGACCGTTGCCGCCGCCGGTCGCGAGCAGGCGGTTGCTCGTCAGCCCGGCCACGTCGTAGGACTTGTCGGCGACCGTGTTGGCGATCTGCTGCAACACGCCCTGCGCCAGCATGCCGATGATGCCGCCGCCGCCTTGTTGCCGGTTTCGGAGCCGTTCGCGAAGGCGGAGCCTTTCCACAGTTCGTCGCCGGAACGCAGATCGACCAGCTTCGCGTTGGCCGTCACGACCGTCTTGCTGCCGACGATCATGTACTTCGAGCCGTAATCGGTCACGGTCGTGTAGAGCGCGACATCCGATCCGAAGATCTGACGCAGTTTCGCGGGCGCGACGTTCTGAATGTCCGTCGGCGTCGTGAGGCCATTGTGCTTGAACGTCTCGTGCATCTCGGCGACGGGGACGACGTAGTAGCCGGCTTCGGCGAGCGGAAGCGTCATCTGCGACAGCATGCCGAAGGTCGAATTGACTTCCGAGGTTTCGTTGACCGGTGGCAGGACGAGAATCGAGGCCGGCTTGCTGTTGCGAAAAGCGCTGTAGTCGGCTTGCTTCGGCGCGACGCCGCATGCGCTCACCGCCAGAACGACGGGCAGCATCGCGAGCAGTTTGGGAATGGACTTGATCATGTGTGGTGTTATTTGAGTTTGCTCGTCAGAAAGTCCATGTAGGCGGACGACTCGGGGAACGCGGCTTTTTCTGCGGAGAGTGCCTTGATCGCATCGCCGAAGCGGCCGACGCTCGCGTAGAGCGCGCCGAGATACGCGTTGAAGCCGGGCGGGACCACATTGCCTTGCGCGGCTATCTTTTCGCGGGCCTTTTTGAGTGCGTCGATCTGCTCGGCTTCCGATTTATTGCCGGTGAAAAACGTATAGACCTGCGGCTGATACGCGTCCCACTGATACATCGTTGGGCTGGCTCGCGCATCCCGTGAGGAACGCGCAGGCGACCGCGAGCGGCACCGCGAGGACGCGCAAGGGGATTTCGATTGATTCATGCTTCGTTCGTGTCCGGGTCGGTCGGCGATTACTTGGCGGCGCTCAGGACGCCTGCATCGACCTGCGCGGACAGGTGATTGACTGCTCCTGGATGGCGAGATCGAGCACCTTGCCATTGAGCGTGGAGTCGTAGCTCGCGGTGCCGCCGAAGCCGATGACTTCGCGGTTCGACAAGTTGTATTCGCCGGCGTCCTGACTCGATGCGACGACTTCCGACGTCGTCGTGTCGACGATATTCAGGCTGACTTTCGCGTAGGCCACCTGCGTTTTGCCGCTGCCGAGAATGCCGAACAGTTGCCGGTCGCCAACGTCCTTACGGCCGAATTCCGTGACGTCGCCGGTGATGACGTATTGCGCGCCTTTAAGGGACTGCGCCTTGTTGGCGAGCGCGGCTTCCTGCTTGATCTCGCTCATGTTTTCGCGATCGAGCACGTTGAAGCGGTGGCTTCGTTGCAGCGTCGTGACGAGGATGGTCTTCGCCTGGCTGCCGACGCGATCGACGCCGTCCGAGAAGATGCCGCCATGTAGCTCGAACGATTGTCGAACTTGCCGACGGACACCGGGATGACTTTGCCGGCAAAGGGAACGGCCGCGACGGGGCGGACATCGAGCGTTTTGGATGTTTCGGTCGCGCATGTGAAGGGGAGATTCAAGAGATGGCCTCTGATGGAACGACGTGGCGGGATTCGATGCCGACGTGGCGTGCTGCGAGGCGGAGATCGTTGAGTCGTGTGCCCTGGCTGCCGCGTCAAGCATCGAACGGTGAAGGCAGGAAGTGTTCAGGGGAACAATCGGGATGGTGGGTATCGGCGGAGTCTTAAAAAAGCGGGGGGTGGTGCGGGGCGGTGGATGGCGCAAGAAAGCAAAAAGCCCGGTCGCGAGGACCGGGCTTTTGAGGAAATCTGGTGGTGGGGCGTGAGTGACTCGAACACTCGACCTACGGATTAAGAGTCCGCTGCTCTACCAACTGAGCTAACGCCCCAACAAGAATAAAATTATAGCGTGATGATTTCAAAACGCGCAAGCCCTTTCGACAAAATTTTTTAACCGCGCGCGCGGCTATCATGGCGCATCCACCGAAAACGGCCGTAACCGGCCCGAGCCGACCAAAAACATAGACAACACCGCCATCCGCGCGTTGCTCGACGAGATTTTCGCGCCGTGGGTCCGCGAACTGAAACTCGCACCCGAATCCGTCGCGCCCGATTCCGTCACGCTGCGCCTGCCGTATTCGGACCATCTGAAGCACGCGGGTGGCGTCGTCTGCGGGCAGGTGTTCATGGCCGCCGCCGACACCGCGATGGTCGTCACCATCTCCCACGCCCTCGGCGGCTTCCAGCCGATGACCACCGTCTCCCTCAACACGACCTTCATGCGCCCCGTCAAAACCGGCGACGTACTCGTCATCGCGCGCATCCAGCGGCGCGGGCGCAATCTCGTCTTCGAGGAAATCGAATTGCGCGACGATACCGGCGAACTCGCCGCGCACGCAACCACCACCTACGCGCTCATCAATAAGTAAATCAATGTTCGATCAAGTCGTATTCGCCGGCGGCAGCAACCGCTGCTGGTGGCAAGCTGGATTCTGGAACATCGTCCAGCCGGAACTGAAGCTCAGGCCGAGCATCATCGCGGGCATCTCGGCCGGCGCGGCGACCGCGTGCATGCTGTACACGAACGAATCGCGCTGGGTGATGAACTACTACGCCCAGGCGCTGCGCGGCAACATGAAGAACGCCTATTGGGGCAATCTGCTGCGCGGTCAGTCCGTGTTTCCGCATTACCGCATCTACCGTCAGGCGCTGCTCGATATCTTCGCGGACCGCTTTGCCTCGCTGCATCCGCGCCGGAAATCCGCATCGGCGTGTCGCATCTGCCGCGCTGGCTCGGCGCGCGCAGTGCCGTCGCGGCGGGACTCGTCGCGTACAGCATCGAAAAGTACCTGCGCAAGACGCTGCATCCGACGCTCGGACAGGCGCTCGGGTTTCATTCGGAATTCGTTAGGGCGCAGGAGTGCGCGCATATCGAAGATCTCGCCGATCTCATCCTGCAATCGTCGTCGACGCCGCCGTTCACGCCGATCCTGCACCGCAACGGCCGTCCCGTGCTCGACAATGTGCCGGTATCGGCGCTCGACGACGCGCCGGGACGCGTGCTCGTGATGGTGACACGCCTTTATCCGCGCGAGCGGATGTTCGTCGTGCCGCATGGCGCGCAGCAGCGTCTTTACATGCAGCCGTCGCGCAAGGTGCCGATTTCGAGCTGGGATTACACGAGCCCGTCGCAGATGCAGCACGCCTACGATCTTGGCCGCGCCGATGCCGACAATTTCCTCGCGCGCCTGCCTCGTCTGGTGGAGACCGCCGCGCACGTTTGAGCATAAGGGAGCCGAACATATCGAAGCAGCAACACACCTATGCACTCACCGTCGCCTGGACCGGCGATCTCGGCTCCGGCACGTCCGCCTACGACGCGTACTCGCGCGATCATCTGGTGCGCGTCGGCAGCAAGCCCGCCATCGAGGCATCCAGCGATCCCGCCTTTCGCGGCGATCCCGCGCGTCACAATCCGGAAGAGTTGTTCGTGGCGTCGCTGGCGTCGTGTCACATGCTCTGGTATCTGCAGCTGTGTGCGACGAGCAGGATCGTCGTGACGAGCTATGTCGATGACGCCGTCGGCACGATGCAGGAGGAAAAGAACGGCAGCGGCCGCTTCGTCGATGTATTGCTGCGCCCGCGCGTGAGCATCGGCGCCAGCGGCGATCCGGCGCTCGCGACGCGTCTGCACGAAGAGGCGCATCGCTATTGCTTCATCGCGAACTCGGTGAATTTCCCCGTGCGATGCGAGCCGGTCATCGAGATATCGGCGCTGTGACGCTCAACGGCGGCGCGCGAGCGCTTCCTTGTTGAAGACGCTCGACGTATCGCCCGCGTCGAACGCGAGGATGTTGTTGAACACCGCGCTGAAATACAGCTCGTAGCTCTCGCGTTCCACGTAGCCGATGTGCGGCGTGCAGATCACGTTCTCCATGCGCAAGAGGCCGTAGCCTTGCAGAATCGGCTCGCTCTCGTAGACGTCGATGGCGACCATGCCCGACCGGTTGTGATGCAGCGCATTCTCTTCGAGCAGTTCGGCGCGGCTCGTGTTGACGAAGAGCGCGGTCGGCTTCATGCGCATCAGATCGTCCTGCTTGACGATGCCGCGCGTTTCGTCGTTCAGGCGCAAATGCACGGTGAGCACGTCGCTCTGCTCGAACAGCGCCTCGCGCGTGTCCGCAAACGCGAAGCCGTCTTCGCGCGCGGCCTGCTGCGAATGCTCGCGTCCGTAGACGAGCACGTTTATGCCGAACGCCTTGCCGTAATCCCAGATGCCGAGCGTCTGGCCGCGCAGCACTTGTCCCAGGCCGAAGTTCGGCGGCAGCGCGGAAGTCTTCAGTCCCGACTGCTGCCACGCGCCCTGCTTCAGATTCGCGACGTATTGCGGAATGCGCCGCTGTGCCGCCATAATCAGCGCCCACGTCAGTTCGGCCGGCGCCACCGGCGAACCCGTGCCTTCAAGTACGGCGATGTCCCGTTCCATACACGCATCGATATCAATCAATATGTCCGCCCGATATGTCCGCCGCCCGTGCGTCCCGTCTGGCTGATCATGCGCAGCTTCGGCAGCTTGTGTCTGATTGAATGGGTGCAGCGCATCGCCGCGCTGACCAAGCCGGATCGCATCGAATGGAGCGACGGCAGCCAGGAAGAGTACGACCGGCTGTGCGAACAGATGGTCGCCGCCGGCACGATGAAGAAACTCAACCCGCAGAAGCAGCCGAACTCGTATCTCGCGTGTTCGGATCCATCGGATGTGGTGCGCGTCGAAGACCGCACCTTCATCTGCTCACAGCGCCGCGAAGACGCCGGCCCCACCAACAACTGGATCGATCCGCAGGAAATGCGGGTCACGCTCGACGGCCTCTTCGACGGCTGCATGCGCGGTTGCACGATGTATGTCGTGCCGTTCTCGACGGGCCCGCTTTGCTCGCCGATCGCGCATATCGGCGTGGAGTTGTCGGATAGCCCGTACGTGGTGACGAACATGCGCATCATGACGCGCATGGGCCGCGCGGTGTGCGACGTGCTCGGCGAAGACGGCGAGTTCGTGCCGTGCGTCCACACGGTCGGCGCGCCACTGACGGACGGCCGCAAAGATGTCGCGTGGCCGTGCAACGACACGAAGTACATCGTGCATCTCCTGGAACAGCGCGAGATCTGAAGCTTCGGCTCGGGCTACGGCGGCAATGCGCTGCTCGGCAAGAAGTGTTTCGCGCTGCGCATCGCTTCGACGATGGGCCGCGACGAAGGCTGGCTCGCCGAACACATGCTGATTCTCGGCGTGACTTCGCCGCAAGGGCGCAAGTATCACGTCGCGGCCGCGTTCCCGTCGGCGTGCGGCAAGACCAACTTCGCGATGCTGATTCCGTCGCAGGACATGAACGGCTGGAAAGTGACGACCATCGGCGACGACATCGCGTGGATCAAGCCGGGCCGCGACGAACGCCTCTACGGATCAACCTGGAAGCCGGCTATTTCGGCGTCGCGCCGGGCACGAGCGAGAAAACCAACTTCAACGCGATGGCCACGCTGAAAGAAAACGTGATCTTCACCAACGTCGCGCAGACCGACGACGGCGATGTCTGGTGGGAAGGCATGACCGACAGCATCTGGACTGGCAAGGCCGCGACTGGACGCCTGAAATCGCGAAGGACACCGGCGCGAAGGCCGCGCATCCGAATGCGCGCTTCACTGCGCCGGTGTCGCAATGTCCGTCGATCGATGCGGACTGGAAGAATCCGGCGGGCGTGCCGATCGATGCGTTCATCTTCGGCGGACGCCGCTCGAACACCGTCCCGCTCGTCACCGAGGCGCGCGACTGGAAGGAAGGCGTCTACATGGCCGCGACGATGGGTTCGGAAACGACCGCCGCCGCCTCGGGCCAGCAGGGCGTCGTGCGCCGCGATCCCTTCGCGATACTGCTGTTCTGCGGCTACAACATGTCCGACTACTTCGGCCATTGGCTGAAGATGGGCGAACGTCTCGAAGCGATGAACGCGAAACCGCCGAAGTTCTTCTGCGTGAACTGGTTCCGCAAGGGCAACGACGGCAAGTTCGTGTGGCCGGGCTTCGGCGAAAACATGCGCGTGCTGAACTGGATGGTGGACCGCATCGAAGGCACGGCGCAGGGCGAGGAGCACGCGTTCGGCATCTCGCCGCGCTACGAGGATATCGACTGGGGCGGGGCGCGCTCGGCTTCACGCGCGAGCAGTTCGAACAGGTGATTTTGGTCAACGACGGCCTCTGGCACGACGAACTCGCGCTGCACGACGAGCTGTTCGCCAAGCTCGTGCAAGGCCTTCCGGACGCGCTCCCGGAAGCCAAGGCGGACATGGAAAGGCGTCTCGCCGCCTAAGCGCGTACCTTCGGCCGATTACGAACGATTACTGTCATCGGCTGAATCAATCCCCATATGGGTCTCGTCGAACCCACTGCCACGCGGGTTCGTTCGTTTCCGCGCTAGCGCGCCAAAATTGACTTGACCAGCTTTATTTAATTCTGTCCTGTCCGAATGGCGCGTAGCGGACGTTGTACGAGCCGCAACAATCGACGCCTTCTCCTGACGCAAAATGGCGCTTCTCGTCGCTTTATCGACGAAAAATGCCTGTCAATCCGCAACTTCTGCACGAAACTTCAGGTCCTAGGATAATTCTGAATTGCTTTGCAGCAGAATTTAGAAGCCACTTAGCGGCAGGAGTTGTCCCATGGATCATTTGCAGTCGATGAGAGTGTTCGTCCGCGTCGCCGATCTGGGCAGTTTCGCCCGGGCCGCGAGCGCGATGGACATCTCCAATGCGGTCGCGACGCGCCATGTCGCGGACCTCGAAGGCCGCCTCGGCACGCGCCTTTTGAACCGCACGACGCGCAGCCTTTCGCTCACCGAATCCGGTCAGGTCTATCTGGAGCGCGCGCGGCAGATTCTCGATGAACTCGAAGACGTCGAGCAGATGGTGGTTGCCCGCAATCACGAGCCGCTCGGCTCGCTGCGGATCGTCGCGCCGGTGGTGTTCGGCCTGCATAATCTCGCACCCGTGTTACAGACGTATGCGCAGCGCTATCCGAAAGTCGTGCTCGACGTGACGCTGGTCGATCTGGTCGAGGAAGGCTTCGATGTCGGCATCGTGATCGCGCGTCAGGTGAAGAGCGCGAGCGTCGTCACGCGCCGTCTCACGACCGGCTGCATGACGGTGTGTGCGACGCCCGACTATCTCGCGAAGCACGGCACGCCGACGCGACCCGAAGACTTGCTCGGTCATCCGTGCCTGAGTCTGCCGGCCGAGTACTGGGGCGACGAGCGCGTCTTCACCGGCCCGGACGGCGAAGTGCGCGTGCGGCCGCAGAACGTGACCATCGCGAACAATACGGAAATGCTACGGCAGTTCGCGCTGCTCGGCATGGGCGTCGCGATTTTGCAGAGCTACCTTACCTGATCGGCAACAACATGCAGAGCGGCCAGCTCGTGCGTCTGCTCAGCAATTTCGAATTGCCGCAGGTCGAGATCAACGTCGCGTATCCGAGCCGCCGTCACTTGCCGGAAGGTGCGCACCTTCATCGACCATCTGGTCGAGCACTTCAGTCAGACGCCGAATCACCAGATGGCCGAGCAATGGCTGCGCGCTGGTCGCGGCCGCGCGCTGGCCGCCGCGCAATCCAGCGACGACGATCACGCGGACGACGATGCGTCGCGCTCGCGTTCGATCGACGGCGAACTGGGCATGAAGCTCGCGAAGCCGTCGCGCACGCGCGGACGGATGCCGGTGCCGTCGCCGTTCTGAGGCAAATCATCGCGCGCAGAAACAAAAAGCCCGCGTAAGCGGGCTTTTTGGCTTCTTGAATACGCCGAAACTCAGCCGGCCTTGCGCGCGGCCGTCTTCTTTGTGGCCGCTTTCTTCGCGGCGGGCACTTTCTTTGCCGCGACGATTTTCTTCGCCGCCGTCGCGCGCGTGGTCTTGGCGACGACCGCGACATCGCTGTCGCCTTCGTCGCCGTTATCCGCCGGCGCTTCCGATGCTGCTGTGCCGCGTTTGGCCGCCGCTGTTTTCGCCGCGGGTTTGCCTTCCTTCTTCTCGAATTCGAAGCCGATCTTGCCGTCCGGCTGTTTGACGATGAATGCCTTGAAGTTGCGGCCCGTGCGCGACGATTTGAAACCCGTCAGCAGATCGGTGCGGCCCGCGCCCAGCAGCTTTTCCATCTGCTCGCGCGTGATTTCCTGCTGCAGGATGATCTTGCCCGAGCGGAAATCGCAGGTCTTCGGATTGGCAACCGAGTTTTCGCACACGTAGCTCATGCCGTGCTCGAACATGCGCGAGTGGCACTTCGGGCATGCGCCGACCGGCGTCCGATCCGAGAAGTCGGGCGGTTCGCCGTTTTCGTCGCCGTTGTCCTGGCCGAAATCGAATTCCAGTTTGAAGTTCTTGATCTCGTCGTCGAACGCGAGCTTGAGAATCGCGGAGAACGGACGGCCCATCTTGCTGCGGAAACCCGACAGTGGCCCGATCGTCTTCTCGCGCAACAATTCCTCGACTTCGGGGATTTCGAACTGCCGGCCGCCCGGAATCTTCGAGATCGAAAACTCGCACTGCGTGCAGGCGAAGCGCCGATAGTTTTCCTTCACCTGCGCGCCGCAATGCGGACACGGCGTTTCGAGCGTCGCGTAGTCGCCGGGGATGGTGTCGGAGTCATATTCCTTCGCGCGCTTGACGATGGTTTGCGTCATCCGCGCGATTTCCTGCATGAACTGGTCGCGATGCAGACTGCCGCGCTCCATCTGCGACAGTTTGTGTTCCCACTGGCCGGTCAGCTCGGGCGCGGTGAGTTCCTCGACGCCGAGGCCGCGCAGCAGGGTCATCAATTGGAACGCCTTGGCGGTCGAAATCAGTTCGCGGCCTTCGCGCACCATGTACTTTTCGCCGAGCAGACCTTCGATGATTGCCGCGCGCGTCGCCGGCGTGCCGAGGCCCTTGGCCGCCATCGCGTCGCGCAGTTCTTCGTCTTCGACGAGCTTGCCCGCGCCTTCCATCGCCGACAGCAGCGACGCTTCGTTGTAGCGCGCAGGCGGTTTGGTCACGAGACCGTGCGCTTCGACCGTTTCGACGTCGACCTTCTCGTCCTTCTGCACCGGCACGAGGTTGCCGTCCTCGCCCGCGGCTTCGCGGCCGTAGATCTGCAGCCAGCCCGGCTCGACGAGCACCTTGCCTTCGGTCTTGAAGTGATGCCTGGACACTTCGGTGATACGCGTTGTCACGAGGAATTCCGCCGCCGGGAAGAACACCGACAGGAAGCGCTTCACGACCAGGTCGTAGAGCTTTTGCTCCGGTTCTGACAGCGCCTTGGGCGCCTGCAGCGTCGGGATGATCGCGAAGTGATCGCTGATCTTCGAATTGTCGAAGATGCGCTTGTTCGGTTTGACCCAGCCCTTGTCGAGCACTTGCTTGGCAAACGACAGGTAATTGTTGCTTTCCTTGAGCATGGTCATCGTTTCTTTGACCGTACCCGGATAGTCTTCCGGCAGCGCGCGCGAATCGGTACGCGGATACGTCAGCACCTTGTGCTTTTCATACAGCGCCTGCGCGAGACCGAGCGTGTTCTTGGCCGAGAAACCGAAGNTTCGATTCCTCGGTGACGTTGCCGGTTTTGCCGCGACAGGCCGCGACGACCGATTCGGCGGCCGCGAGGCTCCACAGGCGCGAGTCGCGCTGTTCGGGATCGTTTTCGACGCGCTTGAACTTCGGATCGAACCAGCGGCCTTCATATGGGCCTTTCGCGGCGATGAATTCCGCGCGCACTTCCCAGTAATCGCGCGGGACGAAACGGCGGATTTTCTCTTCGCGTTCGACGATGATCGACAACGTTGGCGTCTGAACGCGGCCGACGGTCGTCAGAAAAAAACCGCCGACCTTGCTGTTGAACGCCGTCATCGCGCGCGTGCCGTTGATGCCGACCAGCCAGTCGGCTTCCGAACGGCAGCGGGCGGCATCGGCAAGCGGCTGCATGTCGTCGTCGCTGCGCAGATTCGCGAAGCCTTCGCGGATCGCGGCGGGTGTCATCGACTGCAGCCACAGGCGCTGCACCGGCTGTTTGGCTTTCGCGTGCTGCGCGATCAGGCGGAAAATCAGCTCGCCCTCGCGCCCTGCGTCGCATGCGTTGATGAGCCGGTCGATGTCCTTGCGCTTGAGCAGCTTCGTCAGCACCTTGAGGCGCGACTCGCTCTTGGCGATCGGATTCAGATCGAAATGCGGCGGGATGACCGGCAGGTTCGCGAAGCTCCACTTACCGCGCTTGACGTCGTACTCTTCCGGCGCGGCGATTTCCAGCAGGTGGCCGACGGCGGACGAGAGCACGTAGTCGTCGTTCTCGAAGTACTCGTCATGCTTGGTGAAGCCGCCCAGCGCACGCGCGATGTCGTTCGCGACGGATGGTTTCTCAGCGATGATCAGGGCTTTGGACATGACTCGATGTAGTTGGGTTGGTATCGGGCAGCGGCCCGGTTTGGACCGCTTTAACGACCGCTTTATAGCACAGGCTTTGCGCGATGCGCCGGAAAGCAAATCGGGACGTGCCGCCGCGCGAGACACGCGAAAACGCGCGCCGGAAGCGAAAAAACCGTGCTGTCGCTACGCCGTAGCAAGCGCCGGGCGCAGCTTCGGCGCGCCGGCCATGTTGGGCAGCGCGGTCAGATCGATGAGCATGCGCTCGACGATCGAAGGCTGCGGCAGCACGGTGCCGAAGAAACGGGTCGTGATCGAATCTTCGATCAGGATGGTCGGAAAATTTTCGACATCGGGATCGTCGAAACGATCGGCGTGATTTTCGATATCGATCCACGCGAAGCACATGTCGGGATGCGCCGCCGCCAGCCGGTCGAAGCCTTCGCGATAGTCGCGGCACGTTCCGCACCATTCCGCGCACAGGCATGCGACGAATAGCGTGCCGGGTTCGGCGAGGCGTTCGGCGATAGCATCGGCGTCGGTGTCGAGGTTCAGCGCGGACATGGCGTTTTCGTGGATTCGGGGACGAGCGTAATTTTCCGCGAATGTAGCACGGCACGCCGCTACGGGCGCTCGAGCGCCGCGACGCGCCCGCCCGGCAGCATCGCGCCGCAGCTGGCGAGTTCGAGTTGCAGCAGCGCGGCCTGCAAGGCGGCGCTGCTTATCTCGATGCGCGAAGCGAGAATTTCAAGCGTCGCGGGCGCGTGGCCGAGCGCGGCGAGCACGCGTTGGGCATCGCCGCTTTCCGGCAGATCGACGGCCCACGCCGATGCCCACGACGCGCTGACCGGCCGCGGCACGCCGCGTTTGGAAGCCGCCCGCGCACGCACGATGCCGAATTCTTCGAGCACGTCCTCGGGCGTTTCGACGAGCTTCGCGCCCTGTTTGATGATCCGGTGACAGTCGCGCGACAGCGGCGCGTGGATCGAGCCGGGAATCGCGAAGATATCGCGCCCCATTTCATTGGCGAGCCGCGCGGTGATCAGCGAGCCGGAGCGCATCGCCGCCTCGACAATCAGCACGCCGCCGCTCAGTCCGGTGATCAGCCGGTTGCGCTGCAGGAAATTGGCCGAGCGCGGCAGCGTGCGCAACGGCCATTCGGACAGCAGGACGCCGTCGCGCGCGATGTCATGCGCGAGATCGCGATTGATCGCCGGATAGACGATGTCCAGTCCCGTGCCGATCACCGCGATCGTGCCCGTGCCGCCGAGCAGCGCGCCTTCGTGCGCCGCCGCGTCGATGCCAAGCGCGAGTCCCGACACGACCGCGAGTCCGGCATTGGAGAAGGCGCGTGAAAAGCGGCGCGCATCTTCGAGACCTTGCGGCGTCGCATGACGGCTGCCGACGACCGCCACCGAACGCGCCTGCAGCAGGTCTAGGCGCCCTTTCGCATAGAGCAGCGGGGGCGGATCGGGCATCGTCAGAAGGGCTTGCGGGTACGCCGCATCCGCGAGCGTGAGGAGCACGTCGCGCACGTAACACGCGCACGTAACATGTAATCGTCGAAGCAGACGCCTTCGATATCCGCCGGCGCGGCCAGCACCGCGTGCGCCGCCTCTTTGCCCGCCACCTGCGCGAGCGACGCCAAACTTTCGGCCAGCACGTCGAGCGGACCGCCGAACTTGCCGAGCAACTGTCGCAACGCCAGCGGCCGCAGTCCTTTCGTGTGCGCGAGCTGCAGCCAGGCGCGCAGTTCGTCGTGCAGTGCGTCGTTCGTCTGGTCACGGCAATTATTGTCATTGTCGCGCGCGGGCGCGTCCGGGGTGGCGCCATGAGGGACGGAGTCGATCGGCAGGAGGGCGGTCGTCATGTTAAGCTTTCGGATCATGTACACAATAAGTATTAAGTATTAAGCGTTGCCCGGCCCTCTTCGCCGCCCGCCACGACGCGCTCCGGCCGCTTGCCGGCGGCGTTGAATCGACGGGATTCACCCGCATAATCTTCGGCATGCCGCCAGCCCCGCAACCTGGCCGAATGGCCGAATTACACGCGTCGCGGCGCGCGTCGACAATCCGAATCATGGCTCTGCTCAAGATACTCAACTACCCGGACAAGCGTCTGAACAAGGTGGCAAAACCCGTCGCCGTGGTCGACGACCGCATCCGCAAGCTCGTCGCCGACATGGCCGAGACGATGTACGCTGCACCCGGCGTCGGCCTTGCCGCGACACAGGTGGACGTGCACGAGCGCGTGATCGTCATCGACGTATCGGATGCGCACGACGAACTGCTCGTGTTCATCAATCCGGAAATCATCTGGTCGAGCAACGAGAAAAAGGAGTGGGAAGAGGGCTGTCTGTCGGTGCCGGGCATCTACGATTTCGTCGAGCGGCCGGACAAGGTCTGCGTCAAGGCGCTGAACGAGAAGGGCGAAACCTTCAAACTGGATTGCGAAAGCCTGCTCGCGGTCTGCATCCAGCACGAGATGGATCACCTCGCGGGTCACGTCTTCGTCGAATATCTGTCGCAACTGAAGCAGACCCGCATTCGCGGCAAGATGAAGAAGTTCGAAAAGGCACTGTGAGCGCTGCGAACGGAATGCGAGTGCGCGCAACCAGGACGCCGTTGAACGTGTTGTGAAAAGGTAATCGTCGAATGACTCAATCGTTGCGCGTGGTGTTCGCCGGCACGCCCGAATTCGCTTCCGCCGCGCTCGCGGCGATCCACGCCGCCGGTTTCGCCGTGCCACTCGTGTTGACGCAGCCGGATCGGCCGGCCGGGCGCGGCATGAAGCTGACCGCGAGCCCGGTCAAGCGATTTGCCGTCGACAACGGCCTGACGGTCGCACAGCCCACGTCGCTGCGGCGCGCCGGGAAGTATCCGCAGGAAGCGGCGCAGGCCATCGATACTCTGCGCGCGACGCCGCATGACGTCATGGTCGTCGCCGCCTACGGCCTGATCCTGCCGCAGGAATTGCTCGACATTCCGCCGCGCGGCGCGATCAACATCCACGCTTCGCTGTTGCCGCGCTGGCGCGGCGCCGCGCCGATCCATCGCGCGATCGAAGCGGGCGACGCCGAAACCGGCATCACACTGATGCAGATGGACGCCGGACTCGATACCGGCGCGATGATCCGCGAAGGCCGCACCGCAACCAGTCCCAACGATACGACCACGACGCTGCACGACCGGCTTGCCGCTATGGGCGCCGAGATGATCGTCGAAGCGCTTCGCGCGCTGGAACGCGACGGCGCGCTGCCCGCGACGCCGCAGCCCGAAGACGGCACGACCTACGCCGAGAAGATCGCGAAGCATGAAGCCGCACTCGACTGGCGTCGTCCGGCCGAGAAACTCGCGCGCCAGGTGCGCGCATTCGATCCGTTTCCGGGCGCTTCCGGCACGCTCGACGGCGTCGCCATCAAGATCTGGTCTGCGCAGCCGGTGAGCGGCGCCGGCGAGGCGGGCACTATCGCGGAGGTGTCGGCGGACGGCGTGATCGTCCAGTGCGGCAGCGGCGCGCTCAGGCTGACGCAGCTTCAAAAGCCCGGCGGCAAGAGTCTGCCGGTGCGCGAATTCCTTGCGGGCGCGACGCTCGCGAAAGGTCAGCGCTTCACCCTGCCCGATGCCGCGCAGTAAGGGCACGGCGCTAGAATCGCCTATCCTGAAATAGCGCACGTCTGGAGTATCCGATGCTCGGCATTACCGGTTTCACCTTCTTCCTGCTCGCCGTCTTTCTTCTGAACGTCACGCCCGGCTCGGACACGGCTTACATCGTCGGGCGCAGGGTCGCGGCGCGGGCATCGTGTCGGCGGTCGGTATTTCCGCCGGATGTATCGTGCATACGCTCGCCACGGCGTTCGGGCTGACGGCGATTCTCGCGGCATCGGCGACGGCGTTCACCGTCATCAAGATCGCGGGCGCGATCTATCTGATCTATCTCGGCACGAAACCGATCCTCACCAGGCACGACGGCGCACGAAGCGTCGAAAAGGATGCGCAGGCGAGCGCGCCTAAATCGCTGCACCAGTTCTTCATGCAGGGCTTCGTCACCAACGTGCTGAATCCGAAGGTCGTGCTGTTCTTCGTCTCGTTCTTTCCGCAGTTCGTGCCGGCCGACAGCCAGCACAAGACGCTCGCGTTTCTCGCGCTCGGCGGCGTGTTCATCGCGATGAGCACGGTCTGGAACAGCTTCGTCGCGTGGATCGTGGGCAGCGTCACGCAACGTTTCTCGGGCAAGCCGGGCATGAAGAAATGGCTGGATCGCGGTGTCGGCGGCGCGTTCGTCGGGCTCGGGATCAAGCTGGCGACCTCGCATCGCTAAAAAACGGCACGATGGATTGAATTATTGCTGGATGCCCCTACTAGCATCTTGCTTACAATCGTCGTCCGGCCACGTCGGCCGTGATAACTGCGCTAAGAGCGCACTGCAATCAAGCAAGGAGCTTCCGCAATGTTCAACTGGGTCAAAACCGCGATGCTGATGGCTACGATCACGGCCATCTTCGTCGTCATCGGCGAATGATAGGCGGGCGCAGCGGCATGATGCTCGCGCTGCTCATCGCGCTCGGCATGAATTTCTTCTCGTACTGGTTCTCCGACAAGATGGTCCTGCGCATGTACAACGCGCAGGAAGTCGACGAAACCACCGCGCCGCAGTTTTATCGCATGGTGCGCGAACTCACGCAGCGCGCCGAGTTGCCGATGCCGAAGGTTTATCTGATCGACGAAGTCGCGCCGAACGCGTTTGCCACGGGCCGCAATCCGGAGCACGCGGCGGTCGCGGCGACGACCGGCATCCTGTGCTGTCCGAGCGCGAGATGCGCGGCGTGATGGCGCACGAACTCGCGCATGTGAAGCATCGCGACATCCTCATTTCGACGATCTCCGCGACGATGGCTGGCGCGATCTCCACACTGGCGAACTTCGCGATGTTCTTCGGCGGTCGCGATGAGGAAGGCCGCCCGATGAACCCGATCGCGGGCATCCTGCTGGCGATTCTGGCGCCGATCGCAGGCGCGATGATTCAGATGGCGATATCCCGCGCGCGCGAATTCGAGGCGGATCGCGGCAGCGCGCAAATCTCCGGCGATCCGCAGGCGCTCGCGAGCGCGCTGGAGAAGATCCACGCGTATGCGACCGGCACGCTGTTCCCTGCTGCCGAAGCGCATCCGGCAACCGCGCAGATGATGATCATGAATCCGCTGTCGGGTGGCAGCATCGCGAATCTGTTCTCGACGCGCCCGGCGCCGGAAGAGCGTGTCGCCCGTCTGATGGAAATGGCGCGCACGGGCCGCATGTAAGCTTGTCAGCGTTTCGCCGAAAGCCGCTCCGGTTCGCCGGAGCGGCTTTTTCGTTTTGGCGGACCCGATTTGCCGCCGGCGCGCACCGGATAGCGCGCCAATCCCAGCAGTTACAATCAATCTTTGGTGATTTTTCGCGACAGCGCGGCTCTTTCCGTTTCCGATTCGACATGACAGACAAGGCTTCCCGACGGTCCGCCGCTTCTTCCCGTCCTGTGCGAGCGCCGCGACAGGCGAACGCGGCGCAAGCCGCGCCGGCGGTGCGCGCGCCGTCGCGCCTGAGTGCGCTGCATCTCGCGCCCGATTCGCTCGCGTTCGCCCTCGACGGCGCGGCGCAGGCCGTCG
>JAQFVI010000377.1 GCA_029439495.1 Caballeronia sp. BR6202001590007 | reverse complement strand
GCTTTGCACGGCAAGCCCAATCAAAAAGCCAAGAACCGCAGAACCAAGTCCAAGCGCCAGCGCCCAATTTGAGAACGGTATAATCGCCCATTATCCGTCCACCGGCCGCAGGCAAGAAGCAGAACCGTCCCGCGGCCCGCCGCACCCCCCGTGCAGCGAGCAAAAACGAGCAGCCCAACCAGACCATGCACGATAAATACGTACCCGCCGACGTCGAATCTGCCGCGCAAAACAACTGGCGCGCGACCGACGTCTACCGGACGACCGAGACGTCGACCAAGCCCAAGTTCTATTGCGTCTCGATGCTCCCGTATTCGTCGGGCAAGCTGCACATGGGTCACGTGCGCAACTACACCATCAACGACGTGATGTACCGTTACCTGCGCATGAACGGTCACAACACGCTCATGCCGATGGGCTGGGACGCGTTCGGCATGCCCGCCGAAAACGCCGCCATGGCGAACAACGTGCCGCCCGCGAAGTGGACGTACGACAACATCGCGTACATGAAGAAGCAAATTCAGTCGATGGGGCTCGCCATCGACTGGTCGTGCGAAGTCGCCACCTGCTCGCCGGACTACTACAAGTGGAACCAGTGGCTGTTCCTCAAGATGCTGGAAAAAGGCATCGCGTATAAAAAGACCGGCACGGTGAACTGGGATCCCGTCGATCAGACGGTGCTCGCGAACGAGCAGGTCATCGACGGACGCGGCTGGCGCTCGGGCGCGCTCGTCGAAAAGCGCGAAATCCCGATGTATTACCTGCGCATCACCGATTACGCGGATCAACTGCTCGACGACCTCGACGGCCTCGGCTGGCCCGAGCGTGTCAAGATCATGCAGCAGAACTGGATCGGCAAGAGCTTCGGCGTGAACTTCGGTTTCCCCTGTGAAATCGACGGCGAACAGAAACTGCTGCGCGTGTTTACCACGCGCGCCGATACCATCATGGGCGTCACCTTCGCCGCGGTCGCTGCCGAGCATCCGCTCGCTACGCGCCTCGCGCGCGGCAACGCCGGGCTGCAGACGTTCATCGAGGAATGCAAGCGCGGCGGCGTCGCGGAAGCCGACGTCGCCACGATGGAAAAGAAAGGCATGCCCACGGGCTTCTTCGTCACGCATCCGCTGACGGGCGGCCAGGTCGAAGTGTGGGTCGGCAACTATGTGCTGATGTCCTACGGCGAAGGCGCCGTCATGGGCGTGCCGTCGCACGACGAACGCGATTTCGCCTTCGCGAAGAAGTACGGCCTGCCGATTACGCAGGTCATCGACGTCGAAGGCAAGACGTACTCCACCGACGCGTGGGAAGAATGGTACGGCGACAAGACCGCCGGCCGTCTGATCAACAGCGGCAAGTACGACGGCATGACGACCGAGGCAGCGATCGACGCGATCGCTGCCGACCTGAAGGCGAAAGACCTCGGCGACAAGCAGGTCACCTGGCGCCTGCGCGACTGGGGCATCTCGCGCCAACGCTACTGGGGCACGCCGATCCCGATCATCCATTGCCCGTCGTGCGGCGACGTGCCGGTGCCGGCACAGGATCTGCCCGTCGTGCTGCCGGAAGATCTCGTGCCGGACGGCACGGGCAATCCGCTCGCGAAATTCGAAGCGTTCCTCAACTGCAAGTGCCCGAAGTGCGGCGCCGACGCGAAGCGCGAAACGGACACGATGGACACCTTCGTCGATTCGTCCTGGTACTTCTCGCGCTACAGCGCGCCGGACGCAAAGACGATGGTCGACGAACGCACCGATTACTGGATGCCGATGGACCAGTACATCGGCGGCATCGAGCACGCAATCCTTCACCTGCTGTACTCGCGCTTCTGGACCAAGGTCATGCGCGACATGGGTCTCGTGAAGTTTGGCGAGCCCGCCAGGAATCTGCTCACGCAGGGCATGGTGCTCAACGAGACTTTCTACCGCGAAGACGCGGCGGGCAAAAAGACCTGGTACAACCCGCTCGAAGTGACGACAGTCGCGCACGACGACAAGGGCCGCCCGACCGGCGCGACGCTCAACGCGGACAGTCAGCCGGTCGTGCTCGGTGGCGTCGGGAAGATGTCGAAGTCGAAGAACAACGGCGTCGATCCGCAGACGCTGATCGACCAATACGGCGCGGACACCGCGCGCCTCTTCGTGATGTTCGCCGCGCCGCCCGAGCAGTCGCTCGAATGGTCAGGCGCGGGCGTCGAAGGCGCGAGCCGCTTCCTGCGTCGCGTATGGCACTTCGCGCATGACAACGGCGACGCGCTGCGCCAGCACGGCAAGCTCGACGCATCGAAGATCGACGACGCCGGCAAGACGCTGCGCCGCGAAATCTACACGGTGCTCAAGCAGGCCGATTTTGACTACGGCCGCTTGCAGTACAACACGGTCGTCTCCGCCGCGATGAAGATGCTCAACGCGGTCGAAAGCGCGAAGACGTCGAGCGAAGGCGTGCTCAACGAAACCTTCGGCGTGCTGCTGCGCGTGCTCTATCCGGTGGTGCCGCACATCACCTTCCAGCTGTGGTCGGAACTTGGTTACGAGGCGCAGTTCGGGCCGCTGCTCGACGCGCCCTGGCCGAAGGTCGACGAGGCCGCGCTCGAGCAAGCGGAAATCGAACTTGTGTTGCAGGTGAACGGCAAGGTGCGCGGCGCGCTGATGGTCGCGAAGGACGCGTCGCGCGAAGACATCGAGAAGGCTGCCGTCGCACACGAGATGTTCAAGAAGTTCGCCGAAGGCCGCGTGCCGAAGAAGGTCATCGTGGTGCCGGGGCGTCTCGTCAACGTCGTCGTCTGATGCGCTCAAACAAGGGAGTCGATGTGACCCGTCAAGCCAGCGTGAGCAGGCGTTCGTTTTTGGCGCTTCTGGGCGGCGTGGCGGCCTTGTCCGCATGCGGCTTTCAGTTGCGCAGACAGCAGGATTACGCGTTCAAGCGCCTCGCGATTTCGGGCGGCGCGCCGCAGATGGTCGCGCGGCTCGAACGCATGGTCGAAGGCGGCAGTGATACCGTCATCGTCAAGCCGTTCGAAAAGCCGGATGCGACCATCAACCTGTCGGAAGGACTGGGCATGCGCACGCTCAGCCTGAACGCGCAGGGTGTCACGCAGGAATACGAACTCGTCTACAACCTGAATTACTCGCTGATCGGCGCGGATGGCACGATGCTGATTCCGCCGAGCACCATCGCGCTGAATCGCTCGATAACCTACAGCAACCAGTACACGCTCGGCAAACAGACGGAATCGACGCTGTTCTACGACGACATGCGCAAGGACGCCGTCGATCAGCTCATGCGGCGTCTCGCCACGGTGCGTTCCTTGCATCCGACCGCGGGCGAACAGACGCCGGGCGTCTTGCCGCGCGTGCCGCTGCCGGTGCCGCCGCTCTGATCGCGCGCACGCCACCATGCAACTGAAGCTCGAAGCGCTCGAAGCGCATCTCGCCAAAGGCCTGAAAGGGCTCTACGTCGTCTACGGCGACGAGCCGCTGCTCGCGCAGGAAGCGTGCAATCGCATCCGCGCGGCGGCGCGCGCGGGCGGCTTCACCGATCGCACGGTCTTCACGGTTGAGCGCAGTTTCGACTGGAGCGCGCTCATCGGCGCAAGCCAGTCGATGTCGCTGTTCGGCGACCGTCAGCTCATCGAGCTGCGCATCCCGACCGGCAAGCCCGGCAAGGAAGGCGCGGAAGCGCTTAAGACGCTCGCCGCCGCCGACAATCCCGACGTGCTGATGCTCGTCACGCTGCCGCGTCTGGATGCCGCTACGCAGAAATCCGCCTGGTTCACCGCGCTGCTTGGCGCGGGCGTTGTGCTGAAGATCGACTCGGTCGATCGCGCACAATTGCCGATGTGGGTCGGCCAGCGCCTGTCGCAGCAAGGCCAGCGCGTCGCGCCGGGCGAGGAAGGGCGGCGTGCGCTGTCGTTCCTCGCGGAGCGTGTCGAGGGCAATCTGCTGGCCGCGCATCAGGAAATCCAGAAGCTCGGCCTCTTGTATCCGCAGGGCGTGCTCAGCTTCGAACAGATCCACGATGCCGTGCTGAACGTCGCGCGCTACGACGTCTTCAAGCTCAACGAGGCGATGCTGACCGGCGATGTCGGACGGCTCGCGCGCATGCTCGACGGCCTCAAGGGCGAAGGCGAAGTCGCCGTGCTCGTGCTGTGGGCGCTGGTCGAGGAAGTCCGCACGCTGCTGCGCATCAAGCGCGGCGTGTCGGCGGGCAAGCCGCTCGCGACGCTGATGCGCGAGAACCGCGTCTGGGGTCCGCGCGAACGGCTGATCGGCCCGGCGCTTTCGCGCGTCACCGACGAGGCACTGGAAAAGGCGCTGTCGCTCGCGGCAAAGCTGGACCGCCAGGTCAAGGGCCTGTCGGGCGGCCGGGGCGCGGGCAAGCGCGGCAGCGAACCGCCGCCCGATCCGTGGGCCGGCATGTTCGAACTCGCGATGGCCGTCGCGCACGGCGGCAAGGCATCGACATCGACGATATCGACACCATTGGCATGATCGGCACCGTCGGCGCCACGACCGCGTCGCTAGGACGCGCGTACCGCAATGCCGCGCCGTGTCCGAATGCGCGCGTCGGCTTAAAATCACCGTTTTCGCGCTCGGATTCGTCCGAAATCGCGAATCGCCTCCTTGCAGCACGCACACGACAGAGACTCACGATGGACATCGATCGATACATGACCGACCTTGGCCGCCGCGCCCGTGCGGCGTCGCGCGCGATGGCGCGCGACGCCGCCTCCTCGACGGCGGCGAAGAACGCAGCGCTCGATGCGGTGGCCAACGCCATCGAGAGCGAACGCGAGGCGCTCAAGGCCGCCAATGCTCGCGACCTCGCCCGTGCGCGAGAGAAAGGTCACGACGCGGCGTTCATCGACCGCTTGACGCTGTCGGACAAGGCGATCGGCACGATGATCGAAGGCTTGCGGCAGGTCGCGTCGCTCGCCGATCCGATCTGCGAGATCAGCGGCATGAAATTTCGGCCGAGCGGCATCCAGGTCGGCCAGATGCGCGTGCCGCTGGGCGTCATCGGCATCATCTACGAATCGCGGCCGAACGTGACGATCGACGCCGCCGCGCTGTGCCTGAAGTCCGGCAACGCGACCATCCTGCGCGGCGGTTCGGAAGCGCTCGAATGTAATATCGCGCTCGCGAAGCTGATCGGCGTCGGGCTGGAGAAAGCTGGCCTGCCGCAGGACGCGGTACAGGTCGTCGAGACGGCGGATCGCGCGGCGGTCGGCAAGCTGATCACCATGACGGAATTCGTCGACGTGATCGTGCCGCGCGGCGGCAAGAGCCTGATCGCGCGACTGATGGAAGAGTCGCGCGTGCCGATGATCAAGCACCTCGACGGCATCTGTCACGTCTACGTCGACGACCGCGCGGACCTCGACAAGGCCGCGGCCGTGTGCGACAACGCGAAGACGCATCGCTACGGCACCTGCAACACGATGGAAACGCTGCTCGTCGCGCGCGGCATCGCGCAACGGGCGCTGCCGGCGCTGGCGCGCGCGTTCCAGGCGAAGGACGTTGAACTGCGCGTCGATGCGGCGTCGCGCGCGGTGCTCGAAGCGGCGAACATCGGCGCGCTTGTCGATGCGACCGAGGAAGACTGGAGCACCGAATATCTCGCGCCGATCCTGTCGATCAAGCTCGTCGACGGTTTCGACGAAGCCATCGAGCACATCAACCGCTACGGCTCGCATCACACGGATGCGATCGTCACCGAGGATCACGATCGCGCGATGCGCTTTCTGCGCGAAGTCGATTCCGCGAGCGTGATGGTCAATGCGTCGACGTGTTTCGCCGACGGCTTCGAGTTCGGTCTGGGCGCGGAAATCGGCATCTCGAACGACAAGCTGCACGCGCGCGGGCCGGTCGGGCTGGAAGGTCTGACGTCGCTGAAATACGTCGTGCTCGGGCGCGGCGAAGTGCGCCGCTAAGCCCACGAGCCGACAAGCCCACCACAACGAAACCGATGCTCTGGATCAAATCGCTGCATATCGTGCTGGTCGCCTCGTGGTTCGCGGGGCTCTTCTATCTGCCGCGCATCTTCGTGAACCTCGCGATGGAAACCGAACCCGCGGCCGTCGCGCGTCTGCTGCTGATGGCGCGCAAGCTGTTTCGCTTCATGTCGTTCATCGCCGTGCCGGCGCTCGCGTGCGGGCTGTGGCTCAGGGTCGGCATCGGCGCGGGGCAGGGCTGGCTGCACGCGAAGCTTGCGATCGTCGTGCTGATCATCGGCTATCACGCGTATTGCGGCGTGCTGCTGCGCACCTTCGAGCGCGGCGAAAACCGGCGTTCCGACAAGTGGTATCGGATGTTCAACGAGCTGCCCGTGCTCGGCCTGCTGGGCGCGACTTTGCTGGTCGTCGTCAAGCCGTTCTAGGCGCCGACGCGCCGCGCTTCCAGCACGTCCTTCGCTTCCGCGAGTTTTTCCCCCAGCGTCGGCCCGCGCGCCAGCGCGAGTCCTACCGCCAGAATGTCGCCGATCGCGAGATGCGAGACGCGCGACGTCATCGGCGAAAAAATATCCGTGTCTTCGTCGACGTTTGCGAACAGGCCGACGCTCGCCGCGCGTGCGAGCGGCGAGTTGCCATGCGTGATCGCGATGACCTTCGCGCCGCCGTGCAGCGCCGATTTGCAGGCGTCGAGAATGTCCTTGGTGCGGCCGGTGTTGGAGATCGCCACGACCACATCGCCGACGCCCAGCAGCGCGGCCGAAGTCGTGTACGTATGCGGATCCGAATACGCGATCGACGGCACGCCGAGCTTGAAGAACTTGTGCTGCATGTCGAGCGCGACGAAGCTCGAGCCGCCCGCGCCATAAAACTCGATGCGTCGCGCCCGGCTCAGGATGTCGAGCGCCGCCGCGACGCTGTCCGACGACAGGCTGTTGCGCACCGAAATCAACGCGCCGATGGTCCGGTCGAGCACCTTTGCGGCGACGCCGGCGGCCGGCTCGTCGCTGCGCACGTCGCGATAAACGGTGGGAACGTCCGCTGCTACGCCTTGCGCGAGGCGGATCTTGAATTCGCGGAAGCCGGAAAAGCCGAGCGCCTGGCAAAAGCGCGCGATGGTCGGCTGGCTCACGCCTGCGCGCGCGGCAAAATCGGTCATCGAGAGATCGAGCACTTCGCGCGGCGCTTCGAGCACGTAATCCGCGAGCTTGCGCTCGGACAGCCGAAGCTGTGCGCGCATCGTTTCGACTTGGGACAGCAACATCGGAAATCTCGCCTATGCTGGAATTTGCCTGCGACTATAGCGATTAAACAACATGTACAAATACTACATATTCGACCGGTGATTCATCAGGGATTTCCCGGATATGTATGGCTGAAAAGCGTTCTAAGGTACGCGTTCGCTTAACAAGTCGATTACGTAAAACGTTGTCATGATGTAGTTTTTCTACTAATATCCACCTCCACGGCGCGGGAAAAGAACAATCGAACCAGCAGCCGTTCCTCGCACCGTCCAACCTAAACCTCGACGTCAGGCGCGCCGGGAGTGAGACAAGGAGCTTCGNCGATCCGCTTACCTTGCGCGCATCGATGCGGCGCACGGCAAGTTTCCGGCGCGTGGCGCGCTATCCTGCGCCAATCTCGCACACGGTTTCGCCGGTCTCGAAGGTCAGGAAAAGATCGCGATCAAGGCGGTGCGCGAGCCGAACATCAGCATCGTGTCCTCGTATAACGAGATGCTCTCCGCGCATGCGCCCTACAAGAGCTTCCCGGACATTATCAAGGCGGCGGCGCGCGAGCACGGCGGGATCGCGCAGTTCGCGGGCGGGGTGCCGGCGATGTGCGACGGCATCACGCAGGGCAATGCGGGCATGGAGTTGTCGCTGTTTTCGCGCGAAGTGATCGCGATGAGCACGGCCGTCGCGCTCACGCACAACATGTTCGACGCGGCGCTGTGCCTGGGCGTCTGCGACAAGATCGTGCCGGGGCTCGCGATCGGCGCGCTGCAGTTCGGCCATCTGCCGACCATCTTCGTTCCCGCCGGCCCGATGACGAGCGGCCTCACCAACGACGAAAAAGCCAAGGTGCGCCAGGAGTTCGCGACCGGCAAATGCGATCGCGGCACGCTGCTCGAGGCGGAAGCGGCCGCTTATCACGGACACGGCACCTGCACGTTCTACGGCACCGCCAACAGTAATCAGATGCTGATGGAAGTGATGGGCCTGCATCTGCCGAGCGCGGCCTTTGTGCATCCGTATACCGAGCTGCGCGACGCGCTGACGGCGGAAGCCGTGCGCCGCGTGCTCGACATCACGCTCGAGCGCGGCAACTACACGCCGATCGGCCATGTGGTCGACGAAAAGGTGGTCATCAACGGCATCGTCGCGCTGCTCGCGACGGGCGGCTCGACCAACCACACGCTGCATCTGGTGGCGATCGCGCGCGCGGCGGGCATCGTCATCGACTGGAACGATTTCGACGAACTGTCGCAGGTCGTGCCGCTGCTCGCGAAGATCTATCCGAACGGCAAGGCCGACGTGAACCACTTTCACGCGGCGGGCGGCGTCGCGTTCCTCGTGCGCAATCTGCTCGAAGGCGGCCTGCTGCACGAGGACGTGCAGACGGTGGTCGGACGCGGCCTGTCGCGCTACACGCAGGAGCCGAAACTCATCGACGGCAAGGTGCAATGGGTCGACGGCGCGGCGGAAAGCCACGACACGAAGGTGCTGCGCGGCATCGGCGAGCCGTTTCAGCCGGACGGCGGCCTGCGCCTGATGCAGGGACGGCTCGGACGCGGCGTCATCAAAATTTCGGCGGTCGCGCCCGAGCATCGCGTGGTGAAGGCGCCCGCGATCGTCTTCAATTCGCAGGAGGAAGTGCAGGCCGCGTTCGACAACGGCGAACTGAAGCGCGATTTCGTCGTGGTCGTGCGCTTCCAGGGCGCGCGCGCCAACGGCATGCCGGAACTGCATCGGTTGACGCTGCTTCTGGGCGTGCTGCAGGATCAGGGCTTCCATGTCGCGCTGGTGACGGACGGGCGCATGTCGGGTGCGTCGGGCAAGGTGCCGGCGGTCATCCACGTTTCTCCGGAAGCGTTGCTGCAAGGTCCGCTCGGCAAGGTGCGCACCGGCGACACGATCGTCATCGACGCGCCCGCAGGCGTGTTCGACGTCGAGATCGACGCGAACGAATGGGTGTCGCGCGAAGTCGAAGCGCCGGTCAATCAGGCGGACAACGAAGCCGGCTTCGGCCGCGAACTGTTCGGCGTGTTCCGCAGCGCGGCCTTGCCGGCGGAAGAAGGCGCGTCGGTGTTCGGCGCGCTGATCGGCGCGACGGCGCCTTCCGGCACGCCCGACGGCGAAGCGAACGGCTCGCTCGCCGCGCACGAGCGCAATCCGCTGCGCGACAATGCGCACGCGGCGGCATCGGCGCTGAACAAGGCGTACGCGACGCATCATTGAACGCCCATGTCGAGAACATCCAAGGAGCAACAATGAAAACGGTAAGCGAAATCGTGCGTCTGGGTCCGGTGATTTCGGTCCTGGCTTTCGAAACGGTCGAGCAGGGCGAACACGTCTCGCGCGCCTTGCACGCGGGCGGCGTGAAGGTGCTGGAGATTACGCTGCGCACGCCGGCAGGCATCGCCGCGATCGAGCGCGCGAGCCAGATGGCGGACGACATCGTGGTCGGCGTCGGCACGATCACGAAACCCGAACACTGCGCACAGGCGAAGAAGGCGGGCGCGCAGTTCGGCGTGTCGCCGGGCCTCACGAAGGACATGCACAAGGCCGCGCAGGACGCCGGTCTGCCGCTCTTGCCGGGCGTGATGACGCCGAGCGATATCATCACGGCGATGGAACTCGGCTACGAAATCGTCAAGTTCTTCCCGGCCCAGCAGGCGGGCGGGATTCCGATGCTGCAGGCCTTTTACGGCCCGTTCCCCAATCTGAAGTTCTGCCCGACCGGCGGCATCACGGCGGAAACCGCGACGAGTTTCCTCGCGCAGCCGAACGTCGTGTGCGTCGGCGGTTCGTGGCT
Source organism: Caballeronia sp. BR6202001590007 (assembly GCA_029439495.1). Taxonomy (GTDB): domain Bacteria; phylum Pseudomonadota; class Gammaproteobacteria; order Burkholderiales; family Burkholderiaceae; genus Caballeronia. The sequence continues at coordinate 18,950 of JAQFVI010000377.1, read as the reverse complement.
GACGCCGAAGGCCGCGCTCGCGGCGCAGAACTGGGACGAAGTCACGCGTCTCGCGAAGGCGGCGAGCGAACTGGCGCCGCATCGGTAAAAAGCTGCGATCGACCAGGCCGCGCGCCGCGGGCGCGTCCGGCTTTTTCGGCGATGTTTCACTCGGCAATCCTGAGCGTCGCGCGACAGAAATCCAAAAATCTGGCGCTACCTGCCGCCGCGCATCTCATCGGCTTACAAAGTAAAATCCCGTCACACAGCGCCGGGTGCGCGTTTGCCGGACTTTGCCACCGATCCGCGGCGCAGCGACGGCAAACGCACGCATAGCGATTTTCAACAACTATACGAAGGTTAAAAAAGGAAGCGTTATGCCGGTCNTCGCGCGCTACAAGATTTATCCGTTCCTCGTTCTGATGATCGTCNAACCGGCAACGGCAACACGCTCGGGCACATCGCGATCGTCGTCGGCTTGGGGACGATGCTCGGCAAGATGATGGCCGAATCCGGCGGCGCCGAGCGCATCGCCAATACGCTGATCAATCTCTTTGGCGAAAAGAACATCCACTGGGCGATGATGATCGTCGCCATCATCGTCGGCTTGCCGGTGTTCTTCGAAGTCGGCTTCGTGCTGCTGATTCCGATCGCCTTCAACGTCGCGCGCCGCACCGGCAAGTCGCTGCTGCTGATCGGCCTGCCGATGGTCGCGGGCCTGTCGGTCGTGCACGGCCTGATGCCGCATCCGGCCGCGCTGCTCGCAGTGCAGGCGTATCACGCGGATATCGGTCGAACCATTGCCGGCCTCATCATCGGCATTCCGACGGCGATCGTCGCCGGTCCACTGTTCGCGTTGATGATCCACAAGTACATCAAGCTGCCGGACGCGAACGCGCTCGCCGAACAGTTCGTGCAAAAGCACGGCGACACGGAAAAGAAGCGCGATTTGCCGGGTTTCGGCATCACGCTGTTTACCATTCTTCTGCCGGTGATCCTGATGCTCGTCGGCAGTTGGGCCGACCTCGTGTTCACGCTGAAGACACTTCCGAATGATTTGCTGCGCTTCATCGGACAATCCGACATGGCGCTGTTGATCGCCGTGCTGGTCAGCTTCTGGACTTTCGGCGCGAAGCAGGGCTTCAATCGCGATCAGATCCAGAAATTTTGCGGCGAGTATCTGGCGCCGATCGCCGGCATCACGCTGATCGTCGGCGCGGGCGGCGGTTTCGGCCAGGTGCTGCGCGACAGCGGCATTTCGCAGCAGATCGTCGCGACCGCGCGACGCAGGCGAGCCTGTCGCCGCTGCTGCTCGGCTGGTTTGTCGCCGCGCTGATTCGCCTCGCGACCGGTTCAGCGACGGTGGCGATGACGACCGCGTGCGGCAACGTCAAGCCGGAACTGCTTGTGCTCGCGACCGGTTCGGGCTCGCTGATCTTCTCGCATGTGAACGACGGCGGCTTCTGGCTGATCAAGGAATACTTCGGGATGACGGTCGGGCAGACTTTCAAGACGTGGTCGCTGCTCGAAACCATCATCTCGCTGATGGAACTGGGTTTGACCTTCGCGCTCGCGGCGGTCGTGTAAGGAGATTTCGATGATTCTGATCACAATGGGCGTGTCGGGCGCGGGCAAATCGCTGATCGGCGAAATGCTGGCGGAACGTCTGCACTGTTCGTTCACCGATGGCGACGCGTTTCACAGTGCCGCCAACAAAGAGAAGATGCACAAGGGCATTCCGCTCACCGACGACGATCGCTGGCCGTGGCTCAAGACCATTCGCGCGGCGATCGAGGAAAAGCAGCGCGCCGGCGAGACCGCGGTGTTCACCTGCTCGTTGCTGAAGCGCTCTTATCGCGACGTGTGCTTCGTCTATCTGCACGGCACGATGGAGGTGCTGAAGGGCCGGCTCGGTTCGCGCACCGGCCATTTCTTCGATCCGTCGCTGCTGCAAAGCCAGCTCGACACGCTCGAAGAGCCGGGCGAGGACGAAGCGATCACCGAAAGCAATCGAACTTACGCCCAAGCAGATCGTCGATGACGTGATCGAGAAACTGAAAGCGCGACAGTCATGAAACAAGCCCGCCGATTTTTGATCCGGCGGGCTTTTTCACTTGAGCGATGCGAACTCAGATCTGGCCGAGCTTCACGGTGTCAAGATGGCACCCGGAGATATGGATCTCGCGTCCGCCGACCGGCGACTTTCCGCGCAACACGAAGCCGTCTGCTGATGCGGAGCCAGTCAGCGCCAGTTCGAACGCGCCGCCCTGCGTGCCGAACACCGAGACCGCGCCCGGATGCGTTGCAAAGAGGCAAATCAGCACGATCAACTGCGCGCCTTCCTCCGAATACGTGCCCGAATAGGCATACGGCCCATCGCCGCCTTTGACGATGCCGTTCTTGAGCGTTACCCGTCCGCCGAGACCCGGAAGGGCGGCATCGAAATCAACTTTATAGTGGCCCTCGCGCAACATTCGATCCTCGCTATTTAGTTAACCGAAGTGAGATGGTAATGCGAGGTTCTGGACTTTCCAACGCTTGAAGAAAAGCCCTGAATTCCCTGGAATTCAGGGCTTTTGGCAGCTTTTTGTAGCTGTTGACGATCCGCGAACCGCACCGCTTATGCGATGCGTTTCGCCAGTTCGACCGCCTTGCCGATATACGACGCAGGCGTCATATCCAGCAGCAGTTGCTTCGCGTCGTCCGGAATCGCGAGGCCCTTGACGAAGGTCTGCAGCGCGTCGCGCGTGATGCCCTTGCCGCGCGTCAGTTTCTTTAGTTGCTCGTAGGGATTCTCGATGCCGTAGCGGCGCATCACCGTCTGCACCGGTTCCGCGAGCACTTCCCAGGTGTTGTCGAGGTCTTCGTTCAGACGCGCGGCGTTCACTTCGAGCTTGTCGAGGCCGCGAATCAGTGCGTCGTAGGCGAGCAGCGAATAGCCGAACGCGACGCCAATATTGCGCAGCACCGTCGAATCGGTCAGATCGCGCTGCCAGCGCGAGATCGGCAGCTTGTCCGCGAGATGGCGCAGCGTCGCGTTGGCGAGGCCAAGGTTGCCTTCGGAGTTCTCGAAGTCGATCGGGTTGACCTTGTGCGGCATCGTCGACGAGCCGATTTCGCCCGCCTTCGTCTTCTGCTTGAAGTAGCCGACCGAGATATAGCCCCACACGTCGCGATCGAGGTCGNCGATCTGGATCGTGTACGGGTTGAAGGTCAGCTTCAGACGGTTTTCGACGACGTCCTTCGAGAACGCTTCCCAGTCGAATTCCGGATACGCCGACAGATGCGCGTTGAAGTTGCCGACCGCGCCGTTCATCTTGCCGAGCAGCGTCACCTGTTCGATGCGTTCGATGGCGCGCGCGAGACGCGCCGCGACGTTGGCGATTTCCTTGCCGAGCGTCGTCGGGCTGGCGGGCTGGCCGTGCGTGCGCGAGAGCATCGGCTGCGCGGTGTGTTCATGCGCGAGCTTCACGAGCCGCTGATGCACCGAACGCAGCGCGGGCAGGATGACGTGTTCGCGCGCGCCGGCGAGCATCAGGCCGTGCGAGGTGTTGTTGATGTCTTCCGACGTGCACGCGAAGTGGATGAATTCGCTCGCGCGTTCGAGTTCCGGCTGGCCCTTGACCGATTCCTTAAGCCAGTATTCGACGGCCTTCACGTCATGATTCGTGACGCGCTCGATATCCTTGATGCGCGCGGCATCATGCGCCGTGAAGCGCTCGGCGAGATTCAGCAGGAATTGCTCGGAAGCGTCGGAGAAACGCGGCACTTCGGCGAAACCGGCGCGCGACAGCGCGATCAGCCAGTGGATTTCGACCGTCACGCGATGGCGCATGAACGCGGCTTCGGAGAGCCAATCGCGCAGGGCTTCGGTCTTGGCGGCGTAACGGCCGTCGAGCGGCGAGAGCGCGGTGAGCGCAAAGAGGGTATCGGACATGATTGCGGGCGCAGCCGGAAGGAAATGACGGAAGAACGGCACATTTTACCATCGGAAGCGTCCCAAACCCGGCCGGTCAGCGGCTGCGCAATGCCTTATCGAGCGCGTGGAGTTGCGCGGGTGTGCCGACGTTTTCCCAGCGGCCCTCGTACAGTTTGCCGCTGGCGCGGCCGGCCGCGATGGTTTCACGATAGTAGGGCGTCAGCGCGCGGCGCGTGCCGGGTGCGAGATCGCGGAACATGCGCGTGTCGTAGAGACCGATGTTGCCGAAAGTGAAGCGCGGTTCGCCGTCGCGATAGTGGATGCGGCAGAAGAGACCGAGCACCTTGATGTGTCGCTGCAGGCCCATCCATTCGATCTGGCGGTAGAACTTGCCGAAGTCCGCATCGACCGGCAGCCCGGCCTTGCGCGCGCGTTCCCAGTAATACGCGAAGCAGTCGAGCTGAAACTCCTCGTTCCAGCTGATGAACGCATCGCGCAGCAGCGAGGCGATGTCGTAGGTGATCGGCCCGTACACCGCGTCCTGGAAGTCCAGCACGCCGGGATATGGCTCCGCGACCATCAGGTTGCGCGGCATGAAATCGCGCAGCATGAAAGTCTGCGGCTGCGCGAGCGCGCTGTCGACGAGCAGGCCGAAGGTGGCATCCAGCGTCTTGCGCTCGTCGGCGCTCACTTCGCGTCCGAGATGACGGCCGATGAACCACTCGGGCATCAGTTCCATTTCGCGGCGCAGGAAGGCTTCGTCGAAGGGCGGCAGCATGCCTTCGCGCGAGGTCTGCTGGAAGCGGATCAGCGCGTCGATCGTGGCGCGCATCAGCGGACGAGCGTTTTTCTCGTCGAGCACGGAGATGTAGGTCGTCGTGCCGAGGTCAGTGAGCAGCATGAAGCCCGCGTCGAAATCCGTTTCCAAAACTTTCGGCACATGCACGCCGGCGGCATCGAGCAGGCCCGCGACCTGAACGAATTCGCGGCATTTTTCGGGCGGCGGGGCATCGACGGCGATCAGTGTCTTGCCGTGCTCCGAATCGCTGTCGAGCCGGAAATAGCGGCGAAAACTGGCATCGGCAGAGGCGAGCGCGAGACTGTCGAGTTGCAGCCGATAAGGGGCGGCGACGGTCGCGAGCCACGATTTGAGTTGTTCGAAGCGCGCGTCGGAGGGAATGTGCGTCATAAATTCGAGAGGCAAAACATCTTGCCATATAATACCCCACGACTTTTTCAAGCGATCCGTTTCAGCCTGGCGCCAGGCCCGGACGACTGTCCGCCTCATCGTTCTCGTGTGTCGTCCCTGTGGAGCTACGGACCGTCAAGTTCGGAAGCGGGTCGGGCGCGCGGATAAAACGACCGTCGCCGTGACCGTCGCAAGGCAGCCGAAGCGCCGCCGACCGCGGCTTCGGGCGCGTGGGGCGCGAACGAGACGAACCGTCATCGATACATGCCGCCACGACAGTTTCCAGCACCGAAGATCAAGGGCGATGCTCAGCCACGCCGGCGGCGGCTCGTCGCTGCGTTGCTTTCCGTTCCGGGCCTGATGCCCGCACTCGCGCATTCCCAGCTCGTCGGCGACGCCGCCTATCCGCAGCCGCTCGATGGCCCCGGCAGCCTGCGCCTCGCGCCCCAGCTCGAAGAGCGCCCGCTGCAAAGCGGCCAGCAACCGTCCACGTTTATCCTGAGCGACAAGGCCACCGGCACGTCCGACGAAGACATGGCGGCGAAGGGCGCGGCGGAAATCCGTCGCACGGTGACTGTCATCAAGGGCGACGCGCTGCATTACGACCAGGACACCGACATGGCCGATGCTTTCGGCAATGTCAGGTTGATCAACAACGGCGTGTCCTTCCTCGGGCCGGAAGCGCATCTGAAAGTCGAGGCGAACGAAGGGTTCATGACGAACCCGAAGTACCACTTCAATCTGACGGGCGGCAGCGGCAGCGCCGAGCGCGCCGACATGATCGACAACGAGCGCGCACGCATCGATCACGGCACCTACACGGCCTGCGCGTGCGTGACCGATCCGGCGTGGTACATCAAGGGCACCGCGTTCGATTTCGACACCGGCTCGGAAGAAAGCATCGCGCACAACGGCGTGCTGTTCTTCCAGGGCGTGCCGGTATTCGCGAGCCCGTGGCTGTCGTTTCCGCTGACGAGCGACCGCCGCAGCGGCCTGCTGCCGCCGACCGTCTCGTATAGCTCGAAGACCGGCTTCGAAGCGACGATCCCGTATTACTTCAATATCGCGCCGAACCGCGATCTGACCTTCACGCCGCGCATCATGAGCAATCGCGGCGTACTGGCCGAGACGACCTACCGCTATCTGTCGCCGACGTATTCGGGCTCGATCACCGGCGACTATCTGCCGAACGACAGCCAGACGCACACCAACCGCTATGCGATCTTTTGGCAGCACAACCAGAACTTCGGCGGCGGCTTCGGCGGATACGTCAACTACAACAAGGTCTCGGACGACCAGTATCCGGAAGACCTCGGCAACGCGTCGAACCAGTTCCTGAACGGCACGCAGTTGCTGTATCAGCAGGAAGCGGGGCTGACGTACAATAACGGCTCGTGGTCGGTGCTCGCGCGCGAACAGCGCTGGCAGACGCTGCAGCCTTCGGTTCCGCCGTATGCGCGCGAGCCGCAGGTCAACGTGCAGTACAACAAGTACAACGTCGGCGGCTTCGACTACGGCTTCGAGGCGGACGCGACGCGCTTCACCATCACCACCGAAGGCGCGACGGACGGCAATCGTCTGTACTTCAATCCGTACCTGAGCTACGGCGTCAATGCGCCGGGCTACTTCGTCACGCCGAAGGTTCAGTGGCACTTCGTGTCCTACGACCTGAGCCATATCGCGACGTCGCAGGTCGTAGGCTCGTCGCCGCCAGTGGCGGGTCAGCCGAAGAACTTCACCGAGTCGATTCCGACCATCAGCTTTGATTCGGGGCTCGTGTTCGACCGCTCCGTGCGGTTCTTCGGGCAGGACTATATTCAGACGCTCCAACCGCGTCTGTACTACGTCTACACACCGTACCGCAACCAGGCGTTCGCGCCGATTTTCGACACCGCCGAGTCCGACTTCGGTCTCGCGGAGATCTACACGCCGAACACCTTCGTCGGCAACGACCGCATCGCGGATGCGAACCGCGTGACCGCGGGCCTGACGACGCGCTTCATCAATCCGGCGACGGGCGATGAGCGCGCGCGCTTCGTGATCGCGCAGCAATACTATTTCACGAGCCAGCGCGTCACGATCTCGCAGGATCAGTTGCCCGATCAGGCCAAGCACTCGGACCTGATCGCGGGCGCGGCCATCAAGCTCGGGGCGGGGTTCGCTTCGGAAACCGCGTTCCAATATAATGTCGACAACAATCAGCTCGTGCGTTCGAGCATCGGCTTTGCCTGGAGCCCGGCCGATCGCAAGGTGATCAACGTCGGCTACCGCTATACGCGCTCGAACCAGACTACGCTGATCAACGAGCCGATCAACCAGATTCTGGTGTCGGGCGAATGGCCGCTCACCAATCGTCTCTACGCTGTCGCCCGCGTCAACTACGACCTCGCGAGTCACCGGCTCGTCGACGGCCTGTTGGGCTTCCAGTACGATGCCGACTGCNCGTCGGGCACGCGCGTGCTCGCGCAGCTGACGTTCAAGGGTTNCAGCCGCCGCCGGGTGCGGCGCCGCCGCTCTCGCGCTATAGCGACTACGAGTAAGACCGAACCGGAAATCCGAACGCGGCAACTTCCGACGAGCGTTGAAAGCGGCTCATGACAGCCGCGCACGGCAACACGAAATGGATGGAGTATCTGTGGCAAACGTGAACAAGTTTCGATCGACGATCATCGCAGCGAGCGCGCTTGCCGCGACGCTGATCATCAGTACGCCTGCCGCCGCGCAGGCGCTGTCGAACCGTAATGCGCAAGTCGCGGACTCCATCGTCGCGGTCGTCAACGATGGCGTCATCACCCAGCGTGAACTCGAAGACCGCACGCACCTGATCGCGCAGCGTCTGCAGCAGCAGAATGCGCCGGTGCCGCCGGTGGACCAGATGCAAAGGCAGGTGCTCGATCAGATGGTGCTCGAGCGCATTCAGCTGCAGCGCGCGAAGGACGACAGCATCGACGCGACCGTCAACCACACGCTGGCGCGTCTCGCGCAGCAAAACCAGATATCGCTCGATGTCTACCGCTCGCGCATCGAGGCGCAGCGCGTGCCCTGGGCGACCTTTGTGCGCGACGCACGCACGGAACTGATGCTTTCCAAGCTGCGCGAGAAGGAAGTCGACAGCAAGATCACCGTGTCCGACGGCGAAGTGGCGAACTACATCGCGAGTCAGCGCGGTCCGGGCGCGCGCAACACGAGCGATCTGCGTCTGCAGCACATCATGTTCAAGCTGCCGAAGGACGCCTCCGACGCGCAGGTTCAGGAAGTCCAGTCGAAAGCCGACGCCGTGCTGAAGCAGGCGCAAGGCGGCACCGATTTCACCCGGCTCGCCAAGGACAACTCGCAGGACACCGATGCCGGCAAGGGCGGCGATCTCGGCTTTCGCGCGCCTGGCACGCTGCCTTCGGGCATCGTGACGGCGGTGTCGACACTGCGTCCGGGCCAGGTCGCGCCGACGCTGCTGCGCACGGACGGCGGCTTCGAAATCATCAAGCTGGTCGATCGCCGCGCCTCGCAGGGCACGGCCGCCGATGCGCCCAAGCTCGTGCAGGCGCATGTGCGCCACATCCTGCTGCGCGTGTCGGACGGCGAAGCATCGGCGCGCCAGAGGCTGCTCGACATCAAGCAGCAGGTTGCGCAGGGCGGCGACTTCGCGAACTTCGCGCGCACCTATTCGCAGGACGGTTCGGCGTCGCAAGGCGGCGATCTCGGCTGGATCAGCCCGGGCGAAACCGTACCCGAGTTCGAACGCGCGATGAACAGCCTCGCCGACGGCGCTGTCAGCGATCCGGTGCGAAGCGAGTACGGCTATCACCTGATTCAGGTGCTCGGCCGCCGTGAAGCCGAAGGCTCGGCGACGCAGCAACTCGATATCGCGCGTCAGGCGATCGGTCAGCGCAAGGCCGAGCAGGCGTACTCCGACTGGCTGCGCGAACTGCGCGATACCGCCTACGTGCAGTACAAGGGCATCGCGGCGCAGGACGCGCAGAAGTAAGACCATGAGCGCCGACGCCGCGATCACCGTTGCCATCACGACCGGCGAACCCGTGGGCGTCGGACCGGAACTGACGGCGGCGGCGCTGAACAGCGCGCGCGAGCGCTGGCCGTCGGCGCGCTTCGTTGTGCTGGGCGATCGCGATCTGCTGACGCAGCGCGGGCTCGTCGCGGACGACGACATTGAAATCGGCCATCACGCGCTCGCCGCGCCGGTCGAGGCGGGCAAGCTGAACGCCGCCAACGGCCGCTATGTGCTGAATCTGCTCGACGCCGCCATCGACGACGCGCTGCAGGGCCGGTTCGACGCCATCGTCACCGCGCCGCTGCAAAAGAGCACCATCAACGATGCCGGCGTGCCTTTCACCGGCCATACCGAATATCTCGCCGAACGCACCGGCACCCCGCGCGTCGTCATGATGCTCGCCGGTTCGAGCGAGAAGCCTCTGCGCGTCGCGCTCGCGACGACGCATCTTCCGCTCAAGGACGTTTCCGCGGCGATCACCGTCGAGAGTCTCGTCGAAACGCTGTGCATCGTCGATCACGATTTGCGCGCGCATTTCGGGCTTGCCGCGCCGCGCATCCTCGTTACCGGACTCAATCCGCATGCGGGCGAGAACGGCTATCTCGGCCGCGAGGAAATCGACGTCATCGCGCCCGCGCTCGAACGCGTGCGCGCGCTCGGCATCGATGCGCCCGGTCCGTACCCCGCCGACACGCTGTTCCAGCCGCGTTATCTGAAAGACGCCGATTGCGTGCTGGCCATGTTCCACGACCAGGGTCTGCCGGTGCTGAAGTTCGCGACCTTCGGCGAGGGCATCAACGTGACGCTGGGTTTGCCGATCATCCGCACGTCGGTCGATCACGGCACTGCGCTCGACCTCGCGGGTACCGGGCGCGCGGACCCGGGTAGCATGATCGCCGCCATCGACGCCGCCGTCACGATGGCGCGTCACAAGCGCGCCGCGTAACGACGCGCGCATTCTTCGCACACAGTATGTCCACCAAACATCAAGGCCACTTTGCGCGCAAGCGCTTCGGGCAAAACTTTCTCGTTGATCAGGGCATCATCGATTCAATCGTCGATACCATCGCGCCGCAGCGCGGCGAGCGCATGGTCGAGATCGGGCCGGGTCTCGCCGCATTGACCGAACCGCTGATCGAGCGCGTTGCGACGCCGGAGTCGCCGCTGCATGCGGTGGAACTCGACCGCGATCTGATCGGGCGTCTGGAAAAGCGCTTCGGCGACCGGCTCGTCGTGCATTTCGCAGACGCGCTCGACTTCGACGTCGGCGCACTCGCGCGGGAAGGCGAGAAGCCGTCGCTGCGCATCGTCGGCAACCTGCCGTACAACATTTCGAGTCCGCTGCTCTTTCATCTGACGACGTTCGCGCCGAAGGTCGTCGATCAGCATTTCATGCTTCAGGACGAAGTCGTCGAGCACATGATCGCGGAGCCCGCGAGCAAGGATTACGGGCGTCTGTCGGTGATGCTGCAGTATCGCTATTCGATGGACAAGCTGATCGACGCGCCGCCCGAGTCGTTTAATCCGCCGCCAAAGGTCAACTCCGCGATCGTGCGGATGATTCCCTACGAAGCGCACGAAATGTCGCCAGTCGATCAGACCGTGTTGAGCGATGTGGTCAAGGCGGCGTTCGCGCAGCGTCGCAAGGTGCTGCGCAACAACCTGAGCGCGTATCGCGACCGAATCAATTTCGATGCGCTCGGCTTCGATCTCGCGCGCCGCGCCGAAGAAGTGCCGGTCGCGGAATTCGTCGCGCTGGCGCAGGCGGTCGCGAAGGCGTGACGCGTCATCGACGCGGCGATGCGTTGTCGGTCAACAGACGCATCAGCCGGTCGAGCCGCGTGCGCTGATCGCGATGCAGGCCGCGCGTCGCGCTCACTTGCTGCACGCGGCGGCGCCAGTAGGTTTGGCCAAACAGGGAATTCGCGCCTTCTGCGGACAGCACGCGTTCCAGATGCACGATCGCGGCATCGACGTTGCAGGTGCATAGGGGCTCGTCATCTGCGGGCTCACTGTCCGGGACATCGTTGCGTTCATTCGTTCTCTCGCTCGTTCGTTTTCGTTCACATCGAGCGATCGATTGCGCGTCCCGAACCTACGCGCGCATGACTTCGTCGATCTTGCGAAGCGAGTCCTTTGCGCCGGCCGCGATGCCGATGCCGTGCTCCGGCGCAATCCGAGACTCGCGCAGATTGATGCGCACGACGCGCGGCCCATGCCGTTCCCCGAAGCGCCGCGCGGTCGGCAGCGCGCGACCCGCGCCGAGTTCGACGACCACCAGCCGCCGCACGCCGCCGAGCCAGGTCGTGAGTCGGCGTTCCTGCCGCTCCGCTCGGTCGCCGATCAGTTCCAGTCGCCGAACATCAGGATGTTGGGGCGCACGAGGCCGCCGCAGTGCGGGCAGAGCGGCATCGCGTTGCTGAGTTCGCAGCGGCTTTCGTCGACGATCTGCACGAGCCGTCGGCGGGCCAGATATCGTTTGTGCAGGCGTCGACGCATTGCAGCGCGTCGATTGCGCCGTGACATTCGACGGTCCGCTCGTCGCCGAAACCGGCGCGCTGGAACTGGCCGTCGACGTTGCTCGTGAATGCGAACGCGCCGTGCTTCATCCTTCGCGACCATTGCTGAAGGATGCGAAAGCCGTCGTGCGGACGCGTCGCGCGAATCGGCTTCGAGCGCGGTGAGGTGGCGCTGGACTTTTTTCGTATAGCCGACGCGATGCCAGCGCTCTTCGAGACGGCGGCGGATTCTTCGGGCGGGAGAGCCACGTGACGGCGTCGCGTTCGGTCGGGAGGACGCGGAGGATGGCTTCGTCGAGGCTGGAGATCATGGCATGGTAGGACGACGAAAAAAATTTGTGGCTTTTGATTTTGATTATAGGAAGGATCGGGACAGATGGTGTCTTGGTTGGGGTGGGGTTTTGCGGGCGGAAGAGGGTACTGGGCGGAAGAGGGTACTGCTCGTTGAATGTGCAGCGAAAACAAACGCAAGAAACAGAAAGCCCAGTCTCACGACTGGGCTTTCTGCCTGATTCTTTGGTAGGCCGTACGGGATTCGAACCTGTGACCAACGGATTAAAAGTCCGCTGCTCTACCAGCTGAGCTAACGACCCAAAAAAGTGAAGTTATAGTCGGATTCGGCAATCCCCGTCAACCTTGGTCGTCGAAAACCGCCGATATCCGAAGGAAAGCGCGAGAGGCGCTTACTTCACCTGCGACATCTTGCTCTGCGCCGATTGCGCGACTTCGGTCCCGCCGTACTGCGAGATGATCTGCTGCAAGGTCTGCTTCGCAGCAGCCTTCTGACCTTGTTCGATCTGGTTGTTCCCGATCGCGAGCAACGCCTCGGGCGCCCGTGGATGCGTCGGGTACTGCTTCACCAGATCCTGCCAGATCGCCGTCGATCCCTTGTAGTCGCGCTGCGCATAAAGCGCATTCCCGAGCCAGTATCGCGCCGTCGGCTGATACGAGCTCTGCGGATACTTCGCCACGAACGACTTGAACGACGCCGCGGCGCTTTTGTAATCGCCGCTACGGAATTGAGTCGACGCTGCGTTGAACGCTTCCGTCTCGCCAGGCTGCACCGAACCGGTCACGCCATCGATCGTCTCTTGCTGCGGCTCGAATTTCTTCATGCGCGAATCGAGATCGGCGTAATAGTCCTTCTGCTGCTTCTGCAACGTGGCGACCTGATTGGTCAGATCCTCGTTCTGACCGCGAATCGNCCGCCTGCAACTGGTTTGACAGGCTGTCGGTCTTCGTGCGCAGATCGAGCACGGCTTTACGCGCTTCGTTGTCGTCGAAGACACCCGCGTGGGCGGGCACTGTCAGCAGTGTCGAACCGAGCACACATGCGGCTGCGGCCACGCGCAGCAAGGGAAAACGATACAACATAGAGCGACTCACCCGTAACTGGTTACGTTAAGTTGACTACTGCTGATACGCAAGATCCGCGCGGCGGTTCTGCGCCCACGACGATTCGTCGTGACTCGTCGTCATCGGCTTTTCCTTGCCGAGGGAAACGGCTTCCATCTGCGAATCGGCCACGCCCATCAGCGACATCGCGCGACGCACGGCTTCCGCACGCTTTTGGCCCAGCGCGAGGTTGTACTCGCTCGTGCCGCGTTCGTCGGTGTTGCCCTGGATCAGAACGTGACGTTCCGGATGGCTCTTCAGGTACTGCGAGTGTTGTTGCAGCAGCGGCTGATAGTCGTCCTTCACGGCGTAGCTGTCGAAGTCGAAATAGATGCTGCGCTTGGCGAGCGGGCTGTTCGGATCGTTCAGCGGGTCGGTGTTGACCTGCTGAACGTCGCGCGGGTTCGGCTGCGTGCCGACCGTGCCCTTGTTCGCGCCTTCATCGAGCTTGATGCCCGAATGACACGCCGCCAATGCGCCGACCATCGCAACTGCCAGGCCGATACGAAGTTTCGACATCATGGTACCTCTCCTTGTGTTGTAGCTGAACGTTGTCTGTGAAACGTTATTGCCGATTTATTGCATGAACGGACCCCAGGACGGCTCGCGCACCACACCGCCCTGAACTGACAAGACTTGCCGCGTGCGACCATCGGTCGACACGGCTGCCAACACGCCACGTCCGTTCACTTGGGTGGCGTAGAGGATGTACTGACCATTCGCCGCAAAGCTCGGTGATTCGTCATGCGTCGTGTCGGTCAGCCCCGTTGCCGTGCTGGACGCGAGGTCCTGCACATACAGCTTGAAGCCGCCGCCAGTGCGCGAAATGTACGCGAGTTGCTTGCCGTCGGGGCTCATGCGCGGGCTTGTGTTGTACGAACCCGTGAACGTGACTCGCTGGGCTGCGCCGGCGCTTTCCCCCGCCGCCGGCATTTTGTAGACTTGCGGTCGGCCGCCGCGGTCGCTCGTGAAATAAATCGAGTTGTCATCAGGAGAGAAGAACGGCTCCGTGTCGATGGAACTGCCTTGCGTCAGACGACGCAAGCCGGTGCCGTCCGCGTTGACTTCGAAAATCTGCGTATTGCCGGTGCGCGACAAGGCGACCGCGATCTTGCGGCCGTCAGGCGACCACGCCGGCGCGCTGTTGTTGCCCTTCTGATTCGATACGACCACGCGACGTCCCGTCGGTAGATCGTGGATATACACCACCGGCTTCTTCTTCTCGAACGACACATACGCGACCTTTGTGCCGTCCGGCGACCACGCCGGCGAGATGATCGGCTCAGGGCTGGAGAGGGCGATTTTCGCGTCCTGGCCATCCGAGTCGGAAATCTGCAACTGATAACGACCGCCCGTCTGGATGACATACGACAGACGCGTCGCGAACACGCCACGCGAGCCGAGCAGCTTCGCGTAGATGTAGTCGGCGATCTTGTGCGCGCTCATGCGCAGGCCGCCTTCGCCGGACACGAGCGACAGGCCGCCGAGATTCTGCTGGCTCACCGTGTCGTAGAGACGGAAGCGAACTTCGTACTGGCCGTTCGGCAGCTTGTTGACGCTGCCCGAGACGAAGGCATTGGCGCCCTTGGCCTTCCACGCACCGAGATCGACCGAATCGCTTTCCGACACCGGCGTGCTGCCGGCATCGATATTCGTGAACTTGCCGCTGCGTTGCAGATCCTGACGGATGATCGCGCTAACCTGCTGCGGCGAGTTCGCTTCGTTCGCGAAATTGGCCGTCGCGATCGGATACTGCGTCGAGCCGACGCCGGTCACGAGCACGTTCAACTGGGCGTGGGCGCCGCCGCCGGCTGCGATCAGACAGGATGCGACCAGGGTTCTCAGGCCAAGCTTCGTCATCAAACTCATGCTGTATAGATTCCAATAAAAGCGATTTTCAAATGTCGGAGGACTGCTAAGCAGACCTCCGTGCGCACTTTTCGTTCCCGCTTGTGCGCTCAGCCACCGGCGGGGCGCAGCGTGATCGTGAAGTGATCCGGCGCCTTGCCGTCGATGTCCGTCGGCATCGGGTCGGAGCGCTGTACCGCGCGCAACGCGGCCTGATCCCATTGCTCGTTACCGCTCGATCGCGTGATGCTCGCGGAGAGCAGGGTTCCCGACGGCGAGCAGCGCACCGACACGACCGTCTCGAGGCCGGCGGTTTCGCCCGCCCACACGATGTTCGGACGCACGCGCCGCTGCACCTTCTCCGCGTAGCCCGGCGAAGTCGCCGTGCCGCCCGCGCCCTTGCCGCTGCCCAACTGGCCCTGCAGCGCGGCGAGGCGCTGCTTGCGTTCCGTGTCGAGCTTGGCTTTCACTTCGGCGGCGGCCTTGGCCTTCGCGTCGGCTTCGGCCTTCGCCTCGGCCTGCTGACGCGTCTTCTCCTGCTGTGCCTTCTGCTGTTGCTGCTGCTTTTGCAAGTCGGCCTGACGCTGCTGCTCGATCTGTTTCTGCTTTTCCTGCATCGCCTTCTGCTGCGCGGCCGCAGCGGCTTGCGCGGCGAGCTGCTGCTGACGTCGGGCCTCGGCTTCCTGCTGCTTGCGCTTCTTCTCTTGCAGCAGGGCGATCTCCGCTTCTTCGTCCCTCGCGGGCGGCGCGGGCTGCGCCTTCACTTGCGGCGTGGGCGGCGGCGGGGGAGCGGGCGTATCCGGAATTTCGGTCCAGATTTCCGCTTCGGCGCCGGCGGGCGTGTTGTTCTGCCAGTTGATGCCGTGATAGAGCAGCCAGATCAGCAACAGATGCATCACCGCGGCGAGCGCGAACGCCTTGCCCGTGCCGCGTTCGCGCGGCGGACGAAGCAGCCGGGCCGCCGATGCGCCCGCCTGCCGGGGTTGATTGTTCCGCGAACCGATCATTGCGATTTGACGAGCAATCCCACGCGCTTCACGCCGCGCGCTTTCATATCGGACATAACGTTCATGACGGTTTCGTACTTCACGGTCTTGTCGGCCGCGATGATGACCGGCTGATCCGGATGCGATTCCTGACGATTCAGCACGAAGGTGTTGAGATCGCCCTTGGTCATCTTCTGCTCTTGCGACGAGCCGCTGTCATCCTTGTAGCGCACGGTCATGCTGCCGTCCGCCTTGATGTTGATCACGAGCGGCGGTTGCTGTTCCTGCGGCTGCGCGTTGCCGACGGTCGGCAGGTGGATGATTGACGGGGACACGAGCGGCGCGGTCACCATGAAGATGACGAGCATCACGAGCATCACGTCGATATACGGCACGACGTTGATGTCGGCCATCGCGCGGCGCGAACCGCCACGCATGCTGGAACGAATCGGGCCTGCCATCGCGGACTCCTTTTCGGTTAGTGCGCCTGGCGCTGCAGAATGTTCGAGAACTCTTCGATGAAGGTCTCGAAGTGGATCGCCAGACGGTCGATATCGTGCGAATAGCGGTTGTAGGCCAAAACCGCGGGAATCGCGGCGAACAGGCCGATCGCGGTCGCGACTAGCGCCTCCGCGATACCCGGCGCGACGTTCGCGAGCGTCGCCTGCTGCACGTTGGCCAGGCCGCGGAACGAATTCATGATGCCCCAGACCGTGCCGAAGAGACCGATGTACGGGCTCACCGAGCCGACCGACGCGAGGAACGCGAGATTAGCTTCGAGCACGTCCATTTCACGCTGAAAGGCGGCGCGCATCGCGCGGCGGGAACCGTTGAGAATCGCGCCCGGATCGGTGATGCGACGCTCCTTGCCCTTCAGGAACTCGCGCATGCCGAATTCGAAGATGCGCTCCAGCGCGCCGATCGTGTGACGGTTGTTGGCCGCGCTCTGATAGAGCGCCTGGAGATCGCCGCCGGACCAGAAATTGCGCTCGAAACGCTCGGTCTGCGCGCGTGCGCGGCGAATGGCGAACCACTTGCGGAAAATGAAGGTCCACGACAGCAGCGACAGCAACAGCAGCAGCGCCATGACGGCCTGCGCGAGCAGGCTCGCGTGCACGACGAGGGAAACGATCGACAGGTCTTGAGTGTTTTCCATAAAGGTCCGCTATGACGTCCCGGCAGGGCGCGTCCGGTCAAAAGCGCGTCAGTTGTTCGTGATTCGGCTGTGAAAATAACGAAAGCCGCGCGACGGCACGTTTTCGATCCATGAGACTTGCGTCAGGTTCATCGTCGGCGTCAGTTCGCGTGAGCCGCACTCGCCGATGCGTGCGGGCCTCGCCGCAAGCCGTCGAGCACCGCTTTGGGAATGCCGGCTGGGCGAATCGACGCGCGATCCACCGAGGCCACGCGGATGTCGCCGCTCGCGAGCAGCACGTCGCCGCGCCAGGTTTCCTGATGAAAATCCACCGATGCGCGTCCGAGCCGCTCGATCCGGCTCAGCACGCGAATCTGATCGTCCAGGCGCACGGGCGACGAGTAATCGACGGACGTCCTTCTGACGACGAACACGATGCCGTTCGCATCGGCCAGTTTCTGCTGGTCGATGCCGCGCGCGCAGCCATTCGGTGCGCGCCCGCTCGAAAAACTTCAGGTAGTTTGCGTAGAAGACGATGCCGCCGGCGTCGGTGTTCTCGTAATACACTCGAATCGGCCACTCGAAAGTCAACGAATCGCTCACCTTGACCATGCTCCGCTCGCGCGGTGGCCATTTCGGCCGGTTTTCGGCACGCTTCGGCTCGTTTTTTGACAGATATTCATTCGCGGCATTTTACCGGAACCTGCAGCGGCATCGCGAAATTCTCAGTCGATCTTTCGCGTCAGCCGCGGTGAATTTGCAACGGTCCGAAGGTTTGCGCGACCGGCATCAATTCGATCGTGTTGATGTTCACATGCGCGGGGCGCGTCGCGATCCAGTAAATGGCGTCCGCGATGTCTTCCGCCGTCAGCGGCTGCACGTTCTTGTAGACGTTCGCGGCCTTGGCGTCGTCGCCGCGAAAGCGCACGTTGGAAAACTCCGTGCCGCCGCACAGACCCGGCTCGATGTCGGTGACGCGCAGCGCGGTGCCGGCGAGATCGGCGCGCAGATTCAGGCTGAACTGCCTGACGAAGGCCTTCGTCGCGCCGTAGACGTTGCCGCCCGGATACGGATAGTTCGCCGCGACCGAGCCGAGATTGAACACATGGCCGCGGTTGCGCTCGACCATGCCCGGCAGCAGCGCGCGCGTGACGGTGACGAGTCCCGTGCAGTTCGTGTCGATCATGTTCTTCCAGTCGTCGAGATTCGCCTGATGCGCGGGTTCGAGACCGAGCGCGAGACCGGCGTTGTTGACGAGGATATCGACCTGCGAAAACGCTTCGGGAAGCGACGCGATGGCATTGCTGATGGCGCTTTCGTCACGGACATCAAGTTCTACGGGCAGCAGCGCGTCGCCGAGTTCGTTCGATAGCGCGAGCAGACGATCCTTGCGGCGCGCGGTCGCGATCACGCGATGACCACCTTTGACGAAACTGCGGGCGATGGCAGCGCCGAATCCGGCGGATGCGCCGGTGACGAAAACGATCATGAGCGGACTCCGGGGGCAGAGAAATGGGCGGATTCACGCCGGGCGCGGGCAGGCGTTCGGCATTGGCGCAAAGGGTACTTCTATTGATGCATCGCGACAAGTTGCGTTCGAGTCGAACGATCGTGCTTTGGCACGCCGGACGGGACTTCCGGCTCGGTTGCCTAAAGCATCGTCGCCCATTACACTACGACGCTTAAACCCCGCGTGACTGGCGATAGAATCTTCGGATTCAAGGTGGAGCGACCTACAGGAAGCGTGAGGAAGCGTGGAGTGTCGTTTTGCCGTTTGCCTGGGCAACTGAGATCCGCGCGCCGTCGTTGCGTCGCCGGTGGCTGTCCGTTCTGCGATACTGGATTCTTTCCTCATGCGCCGCAACTGGACTCCATCGATGTCCAGCGTTTCGTGCGTCTGCGCGTTCCAGTCAACCTGTTTAGATCTCACGGAAAACGTATGTTTGACAGAGCCGAAAGTACCCTCGCCAA
>JAQFVI010000376.1:9434-28535 GCA_029439495.1 Caballeronia sp. BR6202001590007 | reverse complement strand
CTGCACGTTCGCGGCTTCGGCGCCGAACAGTTGCTTCACGCGATCGATCGCCAGTTGCTCGACGATGTCCACATACTCGCAGCCGCCGTAATAGCGCTTGCCCGGATAGCCTTCGGCGTACTTGTTGGTGAGTTGCGAACCCTGCGCGGCTATCACGGCCGGCGAGGTGTAGTTCTCCGACGCAATCAGTTCGATATGGTCTTCCTGACGGCCATTTTCCTGCTCGATTGCCTTAAGCAGTTCGGGATCGACCTTGGCGAGGGTACTTTCGGCTCTGTCAAACATAAACGGTCCTTTAGAGTGGCCATTGAAATCGGAAGAACGACGTGCGCGCGTTCATCGGCGCACGGCGGCAGATCGGCGTCGCACCGACGCAAGCATCGCCCGAATAATGACGCGACTCCACTGCCCGGGACCAGGACGTTTTCGCCAATCTTCGTGAACAACTTCGCCAGAAAGCGATGCGCGCTTTACGCACGCCGGGCGCCCTCGATCTATTCCGCGCTGGAATGCACGAGTCGATAAATTCGCTTGTGAGCGCGTTTTCCCGCCGATACCCTGCTTGATGCGTCGAATGCCGTCACGCTGTGCGTTCCTGCTTAGACCATCAGAGACAGAACGACTTCGAGTCGTCGTATGCGCATCGATCGAGAAGGAACCGCAAAAGACGGCATCGGCCATCGAAGCTCATCGAAGCAATAACGGAAACGTCGCTATGACACCAACATCCGGCCGTGGTGCGAGTACTCATGCATCGGGCGTGACCATCGGCACGTCCCACGATCAACCCGGCACACACCTCGGACACGGACTCAGACAGCGGCATGTCGTCATGCTATCCATCNCGCCAGCATCCTCGTCGTGCTCGTCATGCGCATGCTCGGCGAAATGGCCTGCGCGATGCTCGATTCCAGTTCGTTCTCGACTTATGCGTCGAAGGCCATCGGGCCGTGGGCGGGCTTCACGATCGGCTGGATGTACTGGTGGTTCTGGGTGTTGCTGGTGCCGCTCGAAGCCACCGCCGCCGCGCAGATCCTCCAATAGCTGGTTCCCGCAACTCGCGGTCTGGCAATACTGCGTGCTCGTGACGGTGCTGCTCACCACGACCAATCTCTTCAGCGTGAAGAACTACGGTGAACTCGAATTCTGGTTAGCGCTGTTCAAGGTCGTCGCGATCACCGCCTTCGTGCTGCTCGGCGTGGTCGCGCTCGCGGGCGGCCTGCCAAACGTGCAGCTTCGGCCGCTCGACACTATCACCGGTAACGGCGGCTTTCTGCCGCGCGGATTCGCACCGGTCGTCGGCGCGCTGCTGACCACGATGTTCACCTTTCTGGGCACCGAAATCGTGACGATCGCCCCGGCCGAATCGAAGCATCCGGCCAAGGAGATCGCGCATGCGATCACGTCAGTGGTATGGCGCATCTCTATCTTCTATNATTGGGTNATTGGGTCATTGGGTCATTGGGTCATTGGGTCGATCGCGGTCGTCATCTCCGTCGTGCCGTGGAACGATCCGTCGCTGATTCGCATCGGCTCGTATTAGGCCGTGCTCGAAGTCTTCCACGTTCCGCATGCGAAGCTGATCGTCGATACGCTGATCGCCACCACGGGCCGCCACCACGGGCGCGATCACGCTGCTAGTGTACTTCATCATCGCTCAGCCAGTTGCTGCTGCGGGCAAGGCTCGCGCGCGAGTGCGCATGTGGGGCCATCCATATCTGTCGGCACTTGCGATCGTGCTGATCGTCGCGGCGTTCGTCGTGATGGTGAACGCGCCGGATCATCGACAGGAAGTGGTGCTGACGCTCGCCGCGATCGGCCGAATCATGCAGAAGCGGCACGCCGGATAAGCGCACAAGAAGCGACGCCGCGTCGCTGACAGCAGACGCGGCGTCTCGTCCTTCCGGAACTAACGAATAAAACGAATGATCAGGCCTTGCCGGACGTGACGGACTTCACCTCTTCCTTGAGCGCGGACACGATGCGCTGCAGGTTCTGCTTCTGCTCTTCGTTAAGCGGTTGCAACGGCGAGCGCAGGCCGCCGGTCTTCAGTCCGGCGAACTCGCAACCCTGCTTGATCGACCGCACGAACTTGCCGGCGTCTTCGAGGAAGTCCATCAGCGGCATCATCGCGGACATGATGCGGAGGCCTTCGTCGAAGTCCTTCTTCATTACGCAGGCTTCATACAACGCGATATGTTCCGCCGGCAGGAAGTTGGATCCCGCGCATACCCAGCTGCGCGCGTTCCATGCGAAGAATTCGAGCGCCTGATCGTCCCAGCCGCACGACAGCGCGATGCTCGGGAACGAGCGCGCGAGCAGATGCAATTGACCCGTGCTGCCCGAGCTTTCCTTGATCGCGACGAAGTTCTTCGACTTCGACGTGACGGTCTCGAAGAGTGTGCGGCCCATCATCGTGCTGGTGCGGCCGGGATAGTTGTAGAGCATCGCGGGCAGGCCGGCGGCGCGGTCGGTCGCGGGCGCGGGGCTGGCGGTTTCTTCCTCGGTCGGCAGCGCGTAAGGCGGCAAACTCACGAGGATCGCATCGGCGCCGATTGCCTTCGCGGCTTTCGCATACTCGATCGAATCTTCCGTGCGGATTGCGCCCGTGCCGACGATGAGCGGCATGCGCGAGCCCATGACTTCCTTCGCGAACGATGCCAGTTCGAAGCGCTCCTGCGGCGTGTGAGAATAGTATTCGCTGGTCGATCCGCCGATGATGACGCCATGCACTTTCGCGACGATCAGGTATTCGAGCACATCGGCGAACGCCTGCTTGTCGATGCTGCCGTCGCCGGCGAGCGGCGTGATCGCGGGAGTGTAAATGCCTTCGAATTTCATGTTCTAGCCTCTGCAATAAAGATGGACTTGCGATGCGTGGTGCGCGACATCCGTTTCACCACGCGTGATTTGAACGAAGCCTTCGCCGGACGATGTCTGCCTGGCCATCAGCTTTCCAGCCCCGCCTTGTGCTCGCCCCACCATAGCGTCGCGTTCACGCCCAGCGAAAGAAACGGCTCCGGCGGCGCGGTATTCGGTCCCAGCGAACTCAGCAGATGCGCGATCGGCGCGTTGTTCTTGCCTGCGATCCAGTCGGCGAGCAAGGTGCCCGTGACCGTGCCGCGCGTGATGCCCAGACCGTTGCAGCACAGCGCGCCATAGACGTTGGGACTGAGCTGGCCGAAGAAGCCCTCGTGGTTCTGCGACAGCGCGAGCGATCCGCTCCGCGTATATTCCAGATCGACATCGGGCAGCATCGGAAAGCGCCGCTCGAACGACAGACGATGACGCTTCGCCATGCGCGCGAGGTATTGCTCCTTCGGAAGGCCTATCGGGATTGAAGCTGAAGCTGTTGCGAATCAGGATGCGGTTGTCGGGCGTGCGGCGCACCGTGCTGCCGAACGGGTCAGCGGGAATGACGCCCCAGAACGGCTTGCCGCCGAGCGCGGTCTGCTCGGCTTCGTTCAGCGGCCGCGACAGGCTCGCATACAAAAAGACCGGCTGCATCGCGCGCTTCAGAAAGCCGAAGCGCATGCCGAAGGTGTTATTGGCGAGCACCAGCTTGTCGGTGACGATCTGCCCCCCTGGGCATGGTCCAGCACGACCTTGCTTCCGTACTCCACTTCGGTGATCGGCGTGCGCTCGTAGAGCGTTATGTTCGCCGGCAGGCTGTCCGCGAGACCTTTGACGAGCGCCGAATGCTGCATGAGGATCGTGCCGGGCGTGTAAAGCGCGCGCTTGTAGAAGGGCGTGCCGATATGATCAGGCAGGTCGCGCCCTTCCCTTCGATTATGTCGTAGGGCTGACCGAGTTTGTCGAGCCCGCGCCGATACACATCCAGCACCGCTAGTTCGCGGCCCTCGACGGCGGCCTGATACTTGTCGCACGCGTGCATCGCGCAGTCGATGCCGTGCTTCTCGACGATGTCGCGCAGAATCGACTGGCCCAGCAGATTCAGTTGAAGCGTGGTCCGCGCCGTATCGATATCGCCGATATAGTCCTCGGCGCCGATGTCGTGCGGAAGATCGATCGCAAAACCCGCATTGCGACCGGCTGTGCCGAATCCCACTTCCTGGGCTTCGATCAGCACGATCTCCTGATCGGGAAAGTTCAGTGCGAGTTGCCGCGTGGCGGCAAGCCCCGTATAGCCCGCGCCGACGACAGTCCAGCGCGCGCTGCGCCTGCCGACGTGCGCGGGACGCGGCGTGCGCGGCGCGCTCAGATGATACCAGCCACAGGCGGAATCGTCCGCGGGCGTTGACGTGACCTTCTGCATGCTCGATTCCAAAGGTTCATTCCGATCTGCGCGACATCGGCTTCGCTTCCCACGCAGACGTGTTTCGACATTCGCTGGAATCGCGTCATGGCGAGATGGCGAAATCGCGCACGGACACGCGCGCCATCGTTGCACTCGGTTCAGTCGACTTGTCGTCGTTTTAATGTCGCTCCGACGGCAGGCCTTGTCTCCGGAATCGGCCTGCCGAGGGCTATTCGTTCCCGGCTGGCTTGTGCGCCTTGCCGGGAAGCATCTCGAGCACAACGATATCGAACCGATAAAAACGCCACCAACAATATTTTGTTGGGACGTTCGGCTACTTTTGGTTATGAGAAAGGCCAAAAAGAAAAAAGGCTGCATGGCGTGTGTGCCATGCAGCCGAGGGTTTTCCCGCATGCGAAAGCGCGCGTTTTCGTTTTAATGGGGCGCGGACGCTTCGCCACCCCATGCGGGAAAGGGATCGGAGAATCGGCCCCAGNCGGCGCAAATCCGCTTCGTCCATGTCAATGCCGATCAANGCGACTCGGCATCGTCGGGCCAGTGTTCCTTCGGCACGGTCGCCCACCACAGGCCCGCCGCGCCATGACGGCACACCGCGCCCGCCTGCGACCATGATCCTGCATGCGCGGGTCGACTCGCCAGCTAGAAAAAGCCTTTCGAGCGCACGACGCCCGGCCATTCGCCGTTGATGAGATCCCAGAAGCGTTGCGGATGCATCGGCCGGCGCGCGCCACGCAAAGCTGCCAATGCCGTATTGTCGCGCAGGAAATTGAAGTCGTCGACGACCGTGACCATCGTGTGTCCAGATGCGCGACGTCAGACAGGCTTCGGCTGCTCTCATCGGCGAAGGTGAAGGTCTCGGCCACTGGCAGCGGCTCGGAGATGCCCGTCGATTCGATGACGAGCTGATCGAAGCGCCCTTCCTTCGTGAGCCGGTTCACTTCGAGCAGCAAGTCCTCGCGCAAGGTGCAGCAGATGCAGCCGTTGCTCATCTCGACGAGCTTCTCGTCGGTGCGGGACAGTTGCGCGCCGCCGTCGCGCACGAGCGCGGCATCTATGTTCACCTCGCTCATGTCGTTGACGATCACCGCGACGCGACGCCCCTCGCGATTGTTCAGGATGTGATTGAGCAGCGTCGTCTTGCCGGCGCCGAGAAATCCGGAAAGCACCGTGACGGGCAGTCGTGAGTCCATGTGTCGCCCCTTCTTCGAAGCGTGGTCAGGCGAAACGTCAGAATCGTGTGCGCAGGCCGACCATCACGCTGCGGCGGCCTTCGGGAGCGATGTCGCGTACCACCGAACTTGCGTAGCGGATGTCCTGATTGGTAAGATTGTCGCCGCATAGATAGGCGAGCCAGTTGGTCGTGCCGGCGTGGAACTTGTAGGTGAGCATGACGCCGAGCTTCGTGTAGCTCGCGCTGGGTAGATCGTCTTCGGGCACGCGATGCTGCGCCCACGCGTGCTGCATTTCGGCGCGCGCGCCGAACGGCCCATAGCCGTAATCGACGGCGGCCGTCGCGCGCAGCGGCGAGATGCGCGGCAGCGGCTGGCCGGTACCGATGTTGCGCGCATGCGTGTAGTCGCCGAGCAGCGAGACATCGACCTGATGCGCGCCGTGCTGGTAGACGCGCCACTTGCTGTCGAATTCGAGGCTGTAGAACTCGGCGCGCACGCCGCGATAGACAGCTTCGTTGAGCGCATCGTCGGTGCCGGGCGCGACGACCTGATCGCCGTCGTCGACGAGCCGGCCCGTGTTGTACTCGGTCAGATAGTTGCGAAAGCGGCTGTAGAACGCGCCAATGCTGCCTCTGTTCGGCCCGCTCGCGAAGCGCAGCGACAGATCGGCCGACACGGCCTTTTCTTTCTTCGCGTCGGGATTGCCGATCAGATACTGGCCGGTCGCGTCGTGCGGACCGTTGGCGAAGAGTTCGTAGAGCGCGGGCGCGCGTTCCGTGTAGGCGATGTCGCCCGCCACCGCCCATGCGGGCGTCAGCTTGTAGAGCACCCCGAGCGATGCGCTGATCGCGTTGAAATCGCGATCGGCGGCGCCGGCGAACTTGTCGTTGCCGGCCGCCGTCGGGTCCTGTTTGACGTGCTCGTAGCGCGCGCCCGCGCTCAGCTTCAGCGCATCGGTGACGTTCCATTCTTCGAGCCCGAACAGCGCGACGTTGGTCGTCTGCGTGGTCGGCACGAGCGCTTCGTCGCCGAGCGCGGAGAACGTGTTCTGACTGATCTGCACGCCGATCGCGCCTTCGAGCGGCCCGATCTTGCGATGCCGCGCCTCGAGACGCGCTTCGTAGCCGTGATTGCGGAAGGTCGTGCCCGTTTCGCCGTTGTCGATCTCCTTGTGCTCGTAATCGGTGTAGCCGAAGTCGAACTTCAGTTGCGAGAACGGGCTTTGCAGATTGCGCACTTCCGATGCGAACGCCACATGATCCTGATGCATGCGCAGACGCACGTCGTCCTCGGTGACCGAACCGTAATTCGCTTCGTAGCCGTTGTAGGACAGGCCCGCGTAGCCGTCGGCCCATGTGTAGGACGTGCCGACCGTGCTGCCGTGCCAGCGTCCGTCGCTGTTGGGGATGCTGCCGTAGGCCTGATCCGCGTCGGGTGCATCGAGCGCGCGCTGGCGATCCGAATGCGCGAAGCCGGGGATGCGCTGCTTGCTGGTTTCGCGATCGAAGGCATCGACGTGGAAGGCGAAACGGCCGTTGCCGCCTTCGACCATCGCTTCGCCGGCGCGCGCGTTGTTGGCGCCGCCGTAGCTTGCATCGACGGCGCCGTTGACGCCCTTGACCGGCTCGCGCGGAATGCGATTGTCGATGGTGTTCACCACGCCACCGATCGCATTGCCGCCGTAGAGCAGCGCCGCCGGTCCGCGTACGATCTCGACGCGCTCGATCGTCAGCGACTCTTGCGGCACGGCGTGGTCATACGATAGCGACGATGCATCCCAGGCCGCGACGCCGTTCTGCAGCAGACGGATGCGGTCCCCGTCCATGCCGCGGATGATCGGGCGGCCGACCATCGGACCGTAAGTCGTCGTGGATACGCCGGGCAGGCCATTGAGCGTCTCGCCGAGCGAGTTGGTTTGACGGCGCGTGAGTTCGTCGCCGTAGAGCGTCGTCGCGGGCGCGATGAGGTCGGTATCGCCGAGCGGATTTGCGGTGACGAACACCGGCGCGAGCGCGCCGCCGGGCACGGACGTTGGGTTGTCCGATGAGTTCTGTTGTTGCGCGTGCGCCAGGAGCGTCAGGCAGGCTAGAGAAAGCGGCGACAGTCGGATGGCACGTCGCGAGTAGCGTTTGGTTTTGTTTTGCACGGTTTGGAGATGAGCTTTTTATAAGGACGGGTGCTTGTTTCGTATGCAACAATATATCGTTACACGCTGATGTCACGGATGTCCGGACTCGACGCCGCGCGCCAAGTTTAAATAGATATGTTATGTTATATCATTGCAAATGGTGGGTAAAGCAGTGCGTGGCGGCGCGAGTTGCATCACCTTTTCGCCGCACGACAAGTTCGCTCCCGCTCGGCTCGAAAGCGAGCGCGCTGATCCGAAGCGCCCCGTTCAGTCCCGACTCACCGGAATCGCGAAATCGAGCAGTGGCGCGTGCTGCTGACAGCCGTACATGTCTGATTCGCCAAGCCGTCCCTACGCCAGGCGGCGGCGCATCGTCACCTTGACCGCCTGACCGCGCGGCACCGCGAAGATTGACGTGATCTCGGCTACTTCTACGCCGAACAGCTCGGCCATCGCGTCTTTCGTGAAGCGGCCCGATGCCCATGCCGTGTCGAAATGGGTGGCGTCCTCGAACATCACGTCGAAGGTAAGCAGGAAGGGGCCGGCATTCTTGCTGCGTATCACCGTCGCGAGCAACGAAAGCGGAACGGTCGTCATGATGCGAGCGCCTCGTAATAGATGGGAAAGAGCGCCGTCGCCGAGGTGGTCTTGAGCAGGCGATACGCGGAAAACTCGTACACGGGCCCGGCATTGACTTCCGACGGCGAATACGGAAACGCGAGATTGCCCGCGGTATTGAACATGCCCGGAAAACTCACATGCAGCAGCGTTCCGCTGATGAAATGCGCTGCCGCATGCGCGAGCAGTCGCCCGCGCATGCGGCAGCCTCGATCACGAGCCCGAGCTCGTGGCTCGCGCTCTTCCTGACGGGTTCGAGCCCGCGGCGCGTGTCATTGACTTCGGTGGCCGCGCACACGCTCTACGAGCACGAGGATCCGTTTCATCAGGTGGGGCCGGGGCATGAACTCGATCTGTCGGCGTGCGACTTCACGCAGATCAGCGAACGCGAAGTGCGCGTCACGGGCTCGCGTTTCATAGAAGCCGACGACTACGGTAGAAGCCGACGACTATGGGGTCAAGCTCGAAGGCGCCCGACGGCGCGGCTACTGGACCATGACGGTCGCGGGCGTACGCTGTCCGACGATGATCGCGTGCATCGACGACCAGCACTTCGCCGGGCCGCACGCGGCCGATCAGATTGCAGATCGGCCCGCAGTCGCCGACCATGGTGGCGACCGTGCGCACCTGTCCGCACAGCCGCGCGCCCGGCAGGATCGACTTGATGGCCGAACTCATCACCTGTGTGCGGTTCATGCAATCCGACGCGACGGCGGGCGGGATCCGCCGCCACTGCGCGAGCACGTCGTCGGGCAGCCGGTGAAATTCACATCGAACTGTTGATAGGCCATGGAGATCGTCTTATCGGTTCGTGGCGGGCGCGGCGTCCTGCCAGCCCGGATTGACATTGTTGCGCAGGCGCCCGCGCACCAGATAGTTGACGAGCATCTGCGCGGCGAAGGTGCGCATGTCCAGATAGCCCGCCTCCGAATAGAACGCGGCATGCGGCGTGACGACGAGGCGTCACGCGAGCCACGGTTCGTCGTTGCGCCAGGCTTCCAGCAGCGGCGGCAGCGGCACGGGCGGCTCGTCGGGCAGCACGTCGAAACCGGCCGCCGCCAGATGCCCGGCACGCAGCGCGATATTGAGGAAGATCGCGTTCGGTTTCGTCGCCTGGAACTGCGCGTCGCCCATCATGAAGCGCGTGGCGTCGATGAGCGGCACATGCATGACGACATCGGCGCGCGCGAGCAAGGCATCGAGCGAGCCGACGCGTTCTTAGCCGAGACCGAGTTCGTGGCCTTCGGGCACGAACGGATCGTGATAGATCACGCGCATGTCGTGCGCCGCCGCGCGCCGCGCGATCGCCGTGCCGATGCGGCCCATGCCGATCGAGCCGCGCAGACCGCGCAGACGCCGCACCACCGGCACGTTCTCCGCGACGAAGCCGCGTTCGGGATCGGCCTTCAGCCGCGCTTCGTAGCTGCCGAGCCCGCGCGCGAGATACAGCAGCATCGCGATCGCGTGATCCGCCACTTCGAACGTGCCATAGTTCGGCACGTTCGACACCGGAATGCCGCGCTCGCGGCACGCGGCCGTATCGACGTTGTCGAAGCCGACGTCCACGCGGATGATCATCCGGCATCGCGCGAGACGGTTCACCACGTCGCGCGTGATCTGCGTGATCTTCATGCGATGCCAGACCATGATCTGATCGCGTCGCACGAGGCCCAGTCGTCGTCGGGAATCGCGGCGGCGTCGGTCTCGTCGAACATGCGGTGGTCGATGAGCGCGCCCGTCACGCCACGCTCGACGTCGAGCTCGCGCAGATGCGGGTCGGGCACCAGTACCTTGAGTTTCATTGACACATCCCCTCCGGTGGAATCACGCCGCCGTGCGCGACAGGATCTTGCCGAGAAAGCTCCTGAGGCACGCGTCGCGCGGCGCATGAAAGATGTCGGCCGGCGCGCCGGATTCGACGATGGTGCCGCGGTCGGTGAAGAACACGACATCGGCCACTTCCTCCGCGAAGCGCATCTCGTGCGTGACGAGCACGCAGGTCATGCCGTCGCGGCTCAAATCGCGGATCACGGCAAGCACTTCGCTGACCATCTCCGGGTCGAGCGCGGCCGTCACCTCGTCGAAGAGAATCACGGTCGGCTGCATCGCCAGCGCGCGCGATCGCAACGCGCTGCTGCTGGCCGCCCGACAACTGCGCCGGATACGCCGCTTCCTTGCCGGTCAGACGCACGCGCGCGAGCAGTTCGAGCGCGCGTGCGTCTGACTTCGGCACGCGGGTGGCCCAGCACCTGCAGCAGCGCCATCATGATATTTTCGAGCACCGTGCGATGCGGAAACAGGTTGTACTGCTGGAACACCATCGACATCTGATGCCGCAGCGGCCCGAGATCGCGATCGCGCTTCAGGCGCTCCACCGCGAACGCGCCGATGCGGATCATGCCGCGATCCACCGGAATCAGGCCGTTCATGCAGCGCAGGATGGTCGACTTGCCCGAGCCCGACGGACCGATGATGCAGGCGGTCTGCCCTTTCCTGATCGTCATCGACACGCCCTTGAGCACGTCGCTCGCGCCGAAGGCCTTGTGNCCGCTCGAGACGACGGCTCAAGGTCGCAATCGGAAAGCTGAAAAGGAAGAAGAGCAGCATCACGTAGAGCTGCACGGCCGTCGCATAGTGCGAGCCGTCGCTCGCCGTGATCGTGTTGGCCACCACAGCACGTCGGCGGTGCCGGTCACGACCGCGAGACTCGTGCCGATGAAGAGGCACGCGTAGACTGTCATCATGTTGGGCATGAAGATCGGAACCGCCTGCGGCACGACGATATAACGCAGTATCTGAGTATAATGAGAAGAATGTAGTATTTGAGTCTTGCGATCCCGAGCGCGCGCGCCGATTCCCACTGCCCGCTCGGGATCGCTTCGATGCCGCCGCGCATCTTCGGCTACGTTCGCCGTGACCGACAGCGAGAGCCCGACGAACGGTGAAAACGGAATCACCGTGCTGAAGGCCGACACGTAGAACGGTAGCAGATACAGCATCGCGTAGCGCGATCAGCCAGGGCGTGTTGCGCAGCAGATTGACGATGCCGAGCGACAGCAGCCGCACGATGCGCCCGTTCGCGATCGTGCCCGCGCAGAGAAACATGCCGGTGCAGAGCGATACGGCCATCGCCGCGATGCTCATCAGAATGTTCGCGCAGAAGCCGCCCGCGATGCCCGAGGAGCCGGGCACGCCGGTCAGCAGCATGCCGCTGCCGCGTTCGTAGCAGCCAAAGAGCGCCGCGAGGAGCAGCAGCGGCACGCCGATCATGCCGTAAACGAAGGCGCGCGTTTCGGGCTGCATGGTGCGCGCGGGTGTCGCCGGATCGAAGGTTGCCGTGCTCATACGCCTTAGCCCGGAATGCGCACGGCGCGGCCGATGTGCCCCGCGATTGTCGATGCGCACGAAGCGAGCACCAGATAGCAGACCCAGACGGCCAGCATGACTTCGAGATTGCGGAAGTTTTCGAGAGTGATCTGCGTGGCGTAATACATGACGTCCGCCATCGCGACGAACGCCGCCTGCGACGAGGTCTTGATGAGGCTCACGATGTTGTTTGTTGGTCATCGGCACGGTCGAAAGGCGCATCGCCATCGGCAACTGGATGTGCCAGAACGTGCGCAGCCGCGAATAGCCGAGACTGCGCGCGGCATCGACGGTCGCGTGCAGCCCCGAGCGGACGATCCCGACCGCGATGCCGCCGTTATAGAGCGCAAGCGACAGCACCATGCACGTATAGCTGCTGAATACGGGAATCTGCTAACCGGTCGCGAGATTGCGCAACGACAGCCTCAATTCCGACAGCGTGAATACAGCACGAACAACTGCACGAGCGGCGGGGTGTTGCGCAGCATCTCGACGACGATGGTGGTCAGCGTCTCCGGCACCGGCACGCGGAAATAGATGATCGCCGCGCCGACGATGCCAATCGCGAACATCAGCACGATCGCGCATGCGCACATCGCGACGGTTGTGCCGAGACCGCGCAGCATCCACGTCTGATAGAGCGGATCGGACAGCCAGGTGAAGTCGAGACTCATGAGCGCCCCTTGCGCACGTCGTCCGGAAGACCCGATTACTTCGCGGAAGCCTGCTGCTCGGTCACGAACTTGCTCGTGCCCATGTCGTAGGTTTTCTCGGCATTAACGAGCACGCCCGCTGCCTCGGCCCGCTTGATGGACTGTTCAGCGCCGCGAGGAACTTCGGCTCGTTCTTGCGCACGCCGCCGCCGATGGGAATGTATTCGTAGGCTTCGAGCGCGATCTTGTCCTTGTCCTTCCAGCCGTTCTCGTTGAGCTTCAGCGTGAGATTGGGGCCGTCGTAGGCGATGGCCTCGATTGTCCTGGAACGCCTTGTACATCTGCGCAGTGCCGGTAAAGAGCACGGTCTCCGCGCCGAGTTTTTCCTGCAGCGTGCGGTTGTACATGTTGCCCTGGCTGCCGCACACCTTGCGGCCCTTCAGGTCTTCCCACTTCGCGATGGTCGTGTTCTTCGGCGCGAGCAGCACCATGCCGGCCATCATGTAATACGGATCGGTGAAGTCGATCACCTTCGCGCGATCCGGGTTTTTGCCGAGCGTGGCGAAGATCACGTCGATGCGGCCCGCGTTGAGCAGTTCGATGCCACCACCGGCACGAATTCGATCGTGGTATCCGAGCCGAACATGTCCTTCGCGACGAACTTCGCGAGGTCCACCTCGAAGCCGACCAGTTGGTCCTTGCCGTCCAGAAAGCCGAACGGCACGTAGTCGTTGCGGATGCCGACCACCAGCTTGCCGCGCGCTTTCACCAGGTCCAGCGCATCCGCGCGCGCGACGCCCGACATGAGGCCGAAGCCGAGCGCGAACAACAATAGAACCACCCACCAGGAACGCTTCGACATGAACGTCTTCAGAAGAAAAGTGTGCGATCGCGCCGGCCGTCGGACAGAGCGCAGCGGCGTATGGCGTGCCTGTATTCTTCGAGCGGCTCCTATTCCTATAATAGTCAAATAGGACAAAATTCACTTCTTATAAGCTNCCGCCGGAAGCCTGACTGCGGCCGCCGGGCTGCTCGGCGTTTCGCAGCCGGCGGTCAGCCAGCTGGTCACGCAGCTCGAAAGCAATTGCGGGTTTTTCCCTGTTCAATCGCGCGGGCACCCGGATGCGTCCCACGCGTGAAGCCGAGGTGCTAGCCAAAGTGCTGTATGCGGAAGTGCAGCGCATGTTCATCGGCGTCGGGCGCGTGGCCAACGTGGCCAAGGCGCTGCGCGACCAGTCCTGGAGTGCGCTCAGCGTGGCATCGTTTCCAGTGCTCGCGCGGCGCGTGCTGCCGGGCATCGTCACGTCGTTCTGCGCGGACAAGCCGGACGTGAAGTTCAGCGTCGAGAGCATGCGCTCAAATCGGCGCTCGCCGCGCTCTATCCGCACGATTCGCCTTCGTTCATGGCCCGTACGCCGCACGGTTTTTGATACGCAGAAGATCGCGCAAGACATCGCGCTCGGCGGCTTCGATGCTGATCCGCATATCGAGATTCTCGCGATGCGCAGCCGCGCGGCATCGGCGCATGCAGTGGCCGTCGCGTACTGTCAGGGCACGCCTTTGTGCAGCGAGATCAAAGCACGTTCGGGCGCTTCCATCGACGATGCGACCGCCGCCTGCACCGCCGCAATTACCGCGCAATTCGGTGACGGACCCATCACCGCGAACATGCAGGCGCATGTCGTCATGGTGCGCCGATAAGCACGAGCGGCAGATCATGCCCCGTCAAAGCCTGGACAGCGGATGTGTTCATCTGCATGGCATGACGAATCATCCGTGTAACTCCGGATCACCCGCGCACATCGGTTTCTATAAATGCACATAAAATAAGCAGACATTGCCCACCGATGAAAGCCATGGCGCCCATCACGTCCCTTGGCGGAGCAGACCTGATTCCCACCTTCGCCTGGTCATCCACCGCGGGCAGCGCCATGCTGGAAGTCAACCGTTACGCCTGCGAGTATCTCGGCATATCGTCGCCGTCGGTGCGCGGCAAGTCCTTCTTCGATTTCCTGGATCCCTGCGATCGCCAGGCCCTGCGCGATGCGATGACCGAAGCCGTCGATTCGAGCGCGACCGCTTCCGTTCGCGCGCATCTTAGGGATCGCGCGGGCAACTATCGCTGGCACTCGATCAACCTCAAGACGCGCAATGCGCATGCGGGCAAAGCGCCGACCGTCATTGGCATCGCGCTCGATACCAGCGAACAGGACGAAGTGCGCACCGTCGTGCAGCCGACACGCGCGAAGTCGTGATCGGCTATCAGGACATGGTCGTGCCGTGGCGCTATGCACAGGCGAGCGGCGCGGTCGAGAAAAAGACCGGCTACAAGGTGACGTATCGCAAGCTCGGCAGCGGCGCTGACGTGATCTGCGCGCTTGCATCGGGATCGATCTAGATCGGCGAAACGGGCTCGAGTCCGATCGCGTCGGGCCTGTCGCAAGGCGTTGATCTGTCGCTGTTCTGGATCTTCGACAACATCAACGATGCCGAAGCGCTGGTCGCGCGCAACGGCTCGGGCGTCGCGAAACTCGTCGACCTCAAGGGCAAGACGCTCGGCGTGCCCTATGTGTCGACCTCGCATTTCCATGCGCTGGTCGCGCTTCAGCAGGCGGGCGTCGATCCGTCGACGGTGAAGATCGTCAATCTGCGCTTGCCCGAAGTCGCGGCGGCCTGGGAACGCGGCAACATCGACGCGACCTACATCTGGGATCCGGTGCTCTCGAAGGCCAAACAAAATGGCCGCGTGCTGATTACCTCCGGGCAGGTCGCGAAGGAATCGGGCAAGGCGACCTTCGACGGACTCGTCGTGTCGCGCAAGTTCGCGCAGGACAACGCTGCGTTCCTCAACGGGCTCGTCAAGGTGCTCGCAAACACCGATGCGCAGTATCGCGATCACAAGGCCGCATGGATCGCCAATTCGAAAGAGGTGAAAGCCGTGGCGCAAGAGTCTGGCGCGGCCGCCGCAGATGTCCCCGCGAGCCTCGCGTTCTACGCGTTCCCGAGCGCGAGCGAACAGGCGTCGACGACCTGGCTCGGCGGCGGGCAGCAGTCCGGCGCGGCGAAGTCGCTCGCCGCGACCGCGCAGTTCCTCAAGCAGCATGGCACCATTCAAAACGTGCTCGCGGACTATTCGACGGGCGTCGATCCGCGCTTCGTGCAGCAGGCGGCGAAATGACCGCGCTGTCCATCCGCAATCTCGGCGTTACTTATGAAGGCGCGATCACGCCCGCGCTGAAGGGCGTCGACTTGCAGATCGGCAGCGGCGAATTCGTCGTCGCATTGGGCGCGTCGGGTTGCGGCAAGACGACCTTGCTCAACTATCTCGCGGGCTTTTGCAGCCGACCGAAGGCGAGGCATCGCTGAACGGCGAAGCGATCGACGGCCCCGGTTCGGAGCGCGGTGTCGTGTTCCAGAAATATGCGTTGATGCCCTGGCTCGACGTGCTCAACAACGTCGCGCTCGGCCTGCGTTTTCAGGGCATGAAGCGCGCGCGGCGCACGCTGGCGCTCGTCGGTCTCGCGCAATACGAACGTGCGAAGGTGTACGCGCTGTCGGGCGGCATGCAGCAGCGCGTGGGCATCGTGCGGGCGCTCGCGAGCGATCCCGAAGTGCTGCTGATGGACGAGCCGATGGGCGCGCTCGACGCGCTCACGCGCGAGAGCGTGCAGGAACTCGTGCTCGACGTGTGGGCACGCACCGGCAAGACGGTGTTCTTCATCACGCACAGCGTCGAGGAAGCACTCTTTCTCGCGACGTGGCTCGTCTTGATGACGCCGGGACCGGGACGCATCGAGGGAAGTGCACGAACTGCCGTTCTCGCGCCAGTACGTGCGCGAACGCGATGCACGCGCCGTCAAGTCGTCGCGCGAATTCATCGAATGGCGCGAGCGTTTGACGCAGCGTCTGCATCGCACGGAAAAGGAGTTCGTCTGATGCCGCCGGTTCACGACGCGCCGCTGCCGCGCAACGCGGCCAACACCCTTGGCGCATCCGCCGTCGCGCGCCGCGCGAAAGGCCGGCGCAGGCGCGCTATCGCGGCATGCGGGCTGGCGTCGCCGCTCTTTCTGTCCGCACCGGAAGCGGTCTGGCGCGCCTTCGTCGATGCTTGGCACGGACGGCTGCAAGGCGGCCTGCCCCTGTCGGAACATCTGCTGTGGAGCGCGATCCCCGTGTTCGGCGCGTTCGCCCTCGCGGTCGTGACGGCGGTGCCGGTCGGCATCCTGATGGGTTGAGCCGCATCGCGCGCGGCCTGCTCGATCCGCCGCTGGAGTTTTATCGGCCGCTGCCGCCGCTCGTGTATCTGCCGCTCGTGGTGATCTGTTCGGCAGAGACCGCGAAGATCGTCGTCATCTGGCTCGCGTGTTTCGCGCCGATCGCGATGGCCGCGCGCGGGCACGCGAAGCGCGACGGCCGAACAGGTGAACGAGGTGAACGCGGCGTATTCGCTGAGCGCGAGTTTCCCGCAACTGGTCCGGCATGTGGTGCTTGCCGGCCGCGCTGCCCGAGATCCTCACGGGCCTGCGCATCGCGGTCGGCTTCGGCTGGACTACGCTCGTCGCTGCCGAGATGGTCGCGGCCACTGCCGGGCTCGGTCAGATGGTGCTCAATGCGTCGAGCTTCCTGCGCACCGATGTGGTCGTGATGGGCATCGTGCTCATCGGTGCGATCGCATGGCTGTTCGACTTCGGCATGCGGCTGCTGGAACGGCGGCTCGTGCCGTGGAAAGGCCGCTGAGCCGTGCGGCCCATCAAGCGCTGCGCAGTCAAACGGCAGGCGCGTTTCCGTGGCCGTGCGCACCGCCGGTTTCGTTCGATGCATCCGGCACGGCGGGCACATAGCGATAGTCCGCATCCTGATTCAGCACACGATGCGCACGCGCCCGGTCGATGTCGTTCTCCCACACCGCGCCGATCACCGTCGCCACGCAGTTGCCGATCAGGTTCGTCACGGCGCGCGCGATGCCCACGAACCAGTCCATGGGCAGGATCAGCACGAGGCCGAGCATGGGAATGGCGGGAATCGCGGACAGCGTCGCGGCTAGAATGACGATGGCCGAACCCGGAATGCCGTGCGCGCCCTTCGACGTCACGAGCGACACGAGCACCACGACGATCAGATCGTGCAGCGACAGCGGCGTGTTGGTCGCCTGCGCGATGAAGATCACCGCGAGCGTCAGGTAGATCGAGAAGCCGTCAAGATTGAACGAGTAGCCGGTCGGTATCACGAGGCCGACGGTCGAATCCTTCACAGCTTGCGCATGATCTGCGGCAGCATGGCATCCGACGATGCGGTGCCGAGCACGATCGACAGTTCCTCGCGCAGATAGCGCACGAGCTTGAAGATCGAGAAGCCCGCGAGACGCATCACGACGGCGAGCACGGCGAACACCAGCATCTGCAGGATGTCGCCCTTCGCAAAGGCGTCGATCGCGGTATCGGGGATGATCTTCAGCAGAAAGCCCGCGGTGTCCTTGAGGCTCTTCGCGTGCTCCGTGTAGGTCGCGAGCGCGGAGGCATCGAGCGTGTGCAGATCGATGTTCATGCCGACGCCCGGACGCGTGACCCATGCGAGGATCGCGCCGATGACGAGTGCGAGCGTGGTCACGATTTCGAAGTACACCACCGCCTTCAGCCTGACGCGCCCGACCTTCTTCAGATCGCCCGCGCTCGCCATGCCGCTCACGACGACGCAGAACACGATCGGCCCGATCACCATCTTGATGAGCTTGAGAAACCCGTCGCCGAGCGGGCGCAAGGACTGCCCGAAATGCGGAAAGACCGCACCGCGCCCACCACGATGCCGATGATCAGCGCGATCACCATCCTGCCAAACAACGAATTCAGAAACCTCACCACGGCCTTCTCCTCTGTCGAAGATGAGTTGCGCGGATCACGAATCACTGTTTCGACTGGTAAGATCAGCGATGTGATGACGCATATTAGAAAGCCGATATAAGCGCGTCAAGACAGCTCGTTTAGCGGTAATACCCTGCGCATTTCTGGCATGCACGGGCGTGCGGGGAAGCTCGCGCTTACGTGTCGCGGATGCGCGCATACAATGAATGGCGGTCAGACCGGCCAACCTCGAATTCGTCTCATGAAAACGTCCCGCATACTGTGACCGATGCCGCGATCTCGACGATCCGCGAGCGGATCGAAGCGCACGTCTATCCGGTCGGCAGTCTGTTGCCCTCGCAGCGGCAGTTGTCCGAGGAACTGGCGATCAGCCGGGCATCGCTGCGCGAGGCGTTGTCGACGCTGGAGGCGCTCGGCATGCTGCACATTCGTCCTGGCAGGGGCGTGTACGTCAGCAGCGCGCAGGCGAGCAATGCGCATGCGTGGCGCTTCGACGATCAGGCGTCGTTGCCCGTACGTATCAGATGCGCTTCGCGCTCGAAGGCTTCGTCGTGCGGCTCGCGGCGCATTCCATCGGCGACGCCGACATCGCGTGGCTCGACGACAATCTCGACGCGCTGCGCGTCGCGCTGGAAGAAGCGGCGCAACTCGACTTCGCGTTCCACATGCGCATCGTGAATCTCGCGGGCAATGCGGCCATCGAATCGATCCTGCGCGGCAGCGCGGACATCATGAAGGAAAGCCAGCGCCTGCCGTTCTATCGGCGCGAACTGGTGCTGTCGACGTATCGCGAGCACGCGCTCATCGTCGATGCGTTGAAGGCGCGCGATGCCGAGCAGGCCGGCCGCGCCATCGAAACGCATATATCGTCAACGCGGCGCAGCGCGCGGGCGTGCATTTTCCGCTGCCGGCCGGCCACGCGGATCGCGGCTGATTTGCTTGCTATGCTACCCTGGGGTATCGACTCGCCGATCTGTTTCAACGGGAGTTCACCGCATGCCGCATACCGCCGAAGAAAAGAAGCGCG
>JAQFVI010000376.1:0-9429 GCA_029439495.1 Caballeronia sp. BR6202001590007 | reverse complement strand
CGCCGCCGTACGCGGCGCCGTCAACGGGCTGATGGCGGGCGTGCTCGAAAGTCATCTCCGTGAGGAATTCATGCAATTGACCGGCAAGGCGGACGCGTCGCAGTCCATCGACGATGTTGTATCGCTCGTCCGGTCCTATCTCCGCTAATCCGTTTTTCTTTCACTGACATTGAGGGAATCATGAAATCACGCGCCGCAGTGGCATTCGCGCCGGGCAAGCCGCTCGAAATTGTCGAGATCGACATCGAACCGCCGCGCAAGGGCGAAGTGCTGGTGAAGATTACGCACACCGGCGTTTGCCATACCGATGCCTTCACGCTGTCGGGCGACGATCCCGAGGGCCTGTTCCCCGCCGTGCTCGGCCACGAGGGCGCGGGCATCGTCGTCGAAGTGGGCGAAGGCGCGACGAGCGTGAAACCAGGCGATCACGTCATTCCGCTCTACACCGCCGAATGCGGCGAGTGTTTGTTCTGCAAGAGCGGCAAGACCAATCTGTGCGTTGCGGTGCGCGCGACGCAGGGCAAGGGCGTGATGCTCGACGGCACCACGCGTTTCAGCTATAATGATCAACTGGCCATATTACTACATGGGCTGCTCGACCTTCAGCGAATACACTGTCGTCGCCGGAGTCTCGCTGGCGAAGATCGATCCCGATGTGAACCCCGAACAGGTCTGCCTGCTCGGTTGCGGCGTCACCACGGGTCTCGGTGCGGTCAAGAATACGGCGAAGGTGCAGCCGGGCGACACGGTCGCGGTGTTCGGTCTCGGCGGCATCGGCCTCGCGGTGATTCAGGGCGCGAAGCTCGCGCAGGCGGGCCGCATCATCGCGATCGACACGAACCCGTCGAAGTTCGAACTGGCGCGCGCGTTCGGCGCGACTGACTGCGTGAATCCGAAGGACTCGGAGACGCCGATCCAGCAGGTCATCGTCGAGATGACGGGTTGGGGCGTCGATCACAGCTTCGAGTGCATCGGCAACGTGAACGTCATGCGCGCATCGCGGCTGGGGCCAGTCGGTGATCATCGGCGTCGCGGGCGCGGGTCAGGAAATCTCCACGCGGCCGTTCCAGCTCGTCACCGGCCGCCGCTGGCTCGGCACAGCATTCGGCGGCGTAAAGGGACGCTCGCAGTTGCCGGGCATGGTGCAGGACGCGATGAACAGCAAGATCCAGCTCGAACCGTTCGTCACGCATACGCGCGCGCTCGACGACATCAACGACGCCTTCGACCTGATGCATCGCGGCGAATCGATCCGCATGGTGGTCAATTACTGAAGCTGAAGCCGCCGCTCGCGCGGCAGACGAAAAAGGCGCTGCATCGTGAGATGCAGCGCCTTTTTTATGGCTGCGATTAGGCGCTCGCCGGGTCTCGCCGCGACGACGCTACCGCCCTCGCCATGTGCGCCGCCGCGCCGAGATAGTTAGCCGGATCGGTCAGCGCGCGCAGCCTCGCGTCGTCGAGGCGCTCGCGAATTTGTGCGTTGCCGGCCAGCACGTCGTACAGCGTGCGACCCTGCTCGATCGCGACGCGGCATGCGTCGTAGACCACGTCGTGCGCGTGCTGGCGGCCGATCGCGGGCACGATGCCCATCATCACCGTTTCCGCGACGATCAGCCTGCCCGTCAGATCCAGATTGCGGCGCATGCGTGCGCCGTCGACATGCAGACCGCGCAGCATTCCGCCTTGCGCGAAGCGTCCGATCGAATCGAACGCATAGCCGATGACGGGCTTGCCGTTGCGCACGACATCGGTCTCGAGCACGACGAGCGAGATGGTGTGCTCGGAGAAGTTGACGAACGCATTGGCAACGTTGCTTTCGAGCGGAACGGTGATTTCCCTGACGGAGGTGATACGCATTGTGGTTTCCTTGATCGATCAGATGACTTTGCCGGGCGCCGTGCCGAACACGCGCTGATACTCCGCGCGGGCCGCATTGGCATCGAACTCGCCGGTCGATTTGGCGATGACGAGCGTGGCGACGCCGTTGCCCATCGCATTGCAGATGCACACTGCCTGTGAGGTGAAGCGATTGATGCCGAAGAGAATCGGCAGGCCTTCGAGCGGCAACATGCCCAAGGCGGTGACGGTCGCGGCGAACACAATGAAGGTGC
Organism: Caballeronia sp. BR6202001590007; assembly: GCA_029439495.1. Lineage (GTDB taxonomy): Bacteria > Pseudomonadota > Gammaproteobacteria > Burkholderiales > Burkholderiaceae > Caballeronia. Next base: position 7,318 of record JAQFVI010000376.1, on the reverse strand, counting down.
CGCCCGATACGGTGGCCGCGCCCTTGGAGGTGACGAGCATCAGCGCGAGCAGGCCGAGTTGCTGATGCAGATCGAGCGGCACGCCATACGCATTGGCGAGAAACAGCACGCACAGCGACATGTAGACCGACGTGCCGTCGAGATTGAATGCATAGCAGCACGAGGCCGGTCGACTGGCGCGAACAGCCGAGCCGTTCGAGCTTTTCGAAGAGACGCGGCAGCGCGCTTTCCGACGATGCGGTCGCGAAAAGCAGAATGATTTCGTCCTTGAAATAGCGCAGAAAGCGAAAGATGTTGAAGCCGTAGAGCCACAGGATGATGCCGAACAATACGACGACGAACGCGAGCGTCGCGTACATCACGAGCAGCAGATAACCGAGCGAGATCACCGCGTTCATGCCGCTGCTGCCGATCGCGAACGCGATGGAGCCGAATGCGCCCAACGGCGCAAACTTCATGATCACGTCGACGAACTTGAAGAAGCATTCCGACATGCGCGTGAGGCCGCCCTCGACGCTTGCGCGCGTGTCTTTCTTCAGCATCAGCAAAGCCGCGCCGAAGCCGATCGAAATCACCAGCACCTGCAGCAGCGAACCGTTCGCGAAGGCGCCGACGAAGTTGTCGGGAAAGAGCGTCAGCAGAAAGTGTTCGAACGAAGTCGGGCCGCTCTTGCCGTACTGCGCATGCGCGGATGCGGCCGCTTCAGTGTTTGGCGTCAGATGCATGCCGCTGCCCACGCCCGACAGGTTCGCGATGACCATGCTGATGGCAAGCGCGATGCTAGAAACGATCTCGAAGTAGATCAGCGCGCGCAGCCGATGCGACCGACGTTCTTCAGGTCGCCCGCCGCCGCGATGCCGAGCAAGACGTTCAGGAACACGAGCGGCGCGACGATCATCTTGATGAGGCGCAGAAAGATGGCGCCGAGCACTTTCATGTCGACCGCGAGCTTCGGCGCGCTGAAGCCGAGCGCGATGCCCGCCACGATGCCGCCGACGATCTGCACGCCGAGCCGCGCGTAGACCGGCGGCTTCGCGCGCGCGGCTGGCGCGCCCGGATCGGCATCGTGATGAGGGGCGCTTTCGCTGTGAACAGCCATGTTTCGTCTCCGGGATCGACACTGCCGCGAAGCTCGGTCAGCCGTATAAAGAAGTCGTATAATGTAGTTCGTACTTTATTAACATGTACGGACTATATTGTATTGTCGATACAGCCGACCGGTCAAAATAGGGTTTACGCCGCATCGAAGGCTTGGCGTTTCGGACCAGCCCGGTCAGCATGAGCGCGCCGTGCATCGGCGCGGCCCGACGACGAAACAAGGACGCCCAGCAATGAAACCCCGATACGCCGAACTTGCCGAGCAACTGATCCAGGCAATCGGCGATGGCACTTTTCAGGTCGGCTCCGCGCTGCCCAGCGAAGTCGATCTATCCGTTCAGTACGGCGTGAGCCGCGCGACCGTGCGCTCCGCGCTCGAACGCGTGCAGGAACTCGGGCTGAGTCAGGAAGGATTTGCGCAAGAGTTCGGGCCTCATCTGCGAGATGGTTGAACAGCGCTCGGGACGCGCGGTGCGCGAAGTGCGGCAGGAGATACGCGCGACGGGCGTGCCGGCACGTATCGCCAAATCGCTGGTGGCGGAGACGGACGGACACGCGCTGGAGATCACGCGTCATTACGTGGATAACGAGGGCATCGTGTTCGAAGTGACCGTCAGCGTCTTTCCCGCCGATCGCTTTACGTACGCGCTGCAACTTCGTCGTCACTGCAACTTCGTCGTCACGACTGAGGCTTTGGTTTCAGCTTATGGCTAACCGATTCGCGGCGGCCAACCCAAGCGCGGCACACGCTCTCACGACAGCAACACCCACCCGTTCGCCGAAGCGGACGCATCGCGCCCGGACGCATCGCCGATACCGCTTCGACGAACACATCGGCCGCCATCGGCCGGCCCAATAGAAAGCCCTGCAGCACGTCGCAGCCCAGGTACGTGAGCATCGCCTGCTGATTCGCGGTCTCCACGCCTTCCACGATGATGCGCAGATGCAGGTCCGCCCGAGCGCGACGATGGCGGCCACGATCGCCTTGTCCTCGCCGTCGCGTGCGAGACCGCGCACGAAGCCGCGCTCGATCTTCAGTTAGTGCGCGGGAAAGCGCTTTGGATAAAGCAGGCTCGAATAGCCGGTGCCGAAGTCGTCGAGGGCGATCTGCACGCCCAGATCGCGCAACTGACGCAGACCGAAAGGCTCGCTTCGACATCGCGCATGGCGGTCGATTCGGTGATCTCCAGAATCAGCCGGCGGGCATCGAGCCGGTGACTGCTCAATGCATCGCACACCGCCTGAAGCAGCCCCGCATGCGCGAACTGCGCGGGCGACAGATTAACGGACACGCTCCAGCCGTCGTGTCCTGCATCGAGCCATGCGCGCATCTGTCGGCATGCCTCGCTCAACACCCGTTCGCCGATCTGCACGATCGCGCCGGTCTTCTCCGCGATCGGCACGAACTTGCTCGGCGGCAACAGCCCCTGCACCGGATGATTCCAGCGCACGAGCGCCTCCGCGCCGACGACCTCGCCGCCGAATGCGCTGAACTTCGGCTGATAGTGCAGTTGCAGTTCGCCGCGCGCGAGCGCCGTATGCAACTCCTGCGCGAGTTGTACTTGCCGGTAGGTATCCGCGTGCATCGACGGCTCGAAGAAGCAATAGCCGTTGCGACCCGACGACTTGGCCCGGTACGTCGCCGTATCGGCATTGGTTAGCAGTTCGCTTTGAGTCGTGCCGTGCTCGGGAAAGCATGCGATGCTGATACTCGCCGACACCTTGATGACGCGGTCCATCACGCGAAACGGCTCGCCCATCGCCTTCGTCAGCGCCTGCGCGAATTCGGCCACGGCCTGACGCGAATCGAGCGCCACCAGCAGCACGAATTCGTTGCCGCCGACGCGCGCCGCCGTGTCCTCGGGCTGCACGATCGAGCGCAGGCGCTGCGCGCTACGTCGACGAGCAGCAGATTGCCCTCGTGATGCCCGTAGGCATCGTTGATCGCCTTGAAGCCGTCGAGATCCATGAACATCAATCAGCGCGATGGCGAGCACCGCCAGCGTCACGACGATCACGACCAGCGCGAGCCAGCCGGTGTTCACGCCGTCGCGCGTGGACATGCAGACGTTGTCGAGCGGGAAGCGCGCGGCGGCCATGCCCGTATAATGCATGCCGACGATGGCGATGCCCATCAGCAGCGACGCGCTGCCGCGCAGAAGCGATACGCCCGAGGACTTCGTGCGCAGATGAAACGCGATCCACATCGCCACGCCGGAAGCGACCACCGCGATGACGACCGAGAGCGCGACGAGCAGCCAGTCGTAGTCGATGCCCGGCGTCATGCGCATCGCCGCCATGCCGGTGTAGTGCATGCCCGCGATGGCCGGGCCCATCAGCAGCGAACCCATGACGAGCCGCGCGCGGCAGTGCCTTCTGCCCGACCAGCCACAACGCGAACGCGAACGCGGCAATGGCGATCAGAAGCGACACGCAGGTGATGAACGGATCATAGCCGACGGGAATCGGCAGCCTGAACGCGAGCATGCCGACGAAGTGCATCGACCAGATGCCGAGGCCCATCGCGCAGGCGCCGCCGAGCAGCCAGCCGTGAGTGGCGTGGCCCTGTCCCGACGCGACGCGTCCCGCCGTGTGGAGCGCTCCAGAGACAGGCCGCGCCGGCAGAAATTCCGAGGACCGCGATAGGGTCACACGACCGCTTCGACGTTTGTCGCGGCTGGCTGGCTGCGCCCGCGAAGGGGCTGCCTATGACGAAGAAAGTTTCGTCGCACCGCGCCACGACTTCCGTGCCGCAAGGCGTCGGCTGATCGCTGCGCTCGCCTTGTCGATCGCCGTGCCGCTGATCGGCGCCATCGCGTATGCCTGCCTCACTTACGAACGTACGCTCGAAGAGCGTCAGGCCACGCTCGATCGCCTCGCGGGCATCGCCGAAGGCCGCGTCGAACACATCCTCGATTCGAATTGCGAACTCGTCGAGCGTGTCGAGGAACTGCTCGCCGATGCCGACGAGCCGTCCATCCGCCGCAACGAAGCGACGCTGCACGCACGGCTCGCCGCGCTCGCATCGCATCGCGCTTACGTGCATGCGCTGTCGGTCGTCGGCCGCGACGGCGCGATCCTCGCGATGAGCCGCGAGACGCCGGTGCCGGCGGTGTCCATCGGCGATCGCGACGACTTCCGCTCCGCCCGCGACGCCCGCGCGATGCTGCGTGTCGATACCGGAGCACGGCCGCCTGCACGACGCGGATATCGTCAACGAACTGATTCCGCGCAGGGACCCGGAAGGCCGCTTCATCGGCGCGATCGTCGTGTCGCTGCGGCGCGGCGCGCTGCTGCGGTTCTTTCTGCAGATCCATGCGCGCAATCCGGGACTCGTGCTCGGCCTCTATCGCGAGGACGGCGGCATTCTCGCACGCGTGCCGACGCCCAAGCTCGCGAATCCGCCGCTGCGGCATGTCGCGCTTGCCGATGCTTTCGCGCAGGGGCGGCCCGCCGGCTTTCTGCAGGTCACGTCGCCGATGGACGGCGGCGACAGCATGATGGCCTACAAGCGCGCCGCGCACTTTCCGCTTTACGTCTCCGCCAGCTATCCGATGCGCCCAAGATCGTATGGCGCCTTCCGTTCAAGATGGACGGCATCGGTTATACGCTCGACTCGGAGATTCATCTTTTCAATATCGATGCGACGACCGGCGCCTCCACTCAACTCACCAAGGGATCGTTCGAAGTCGACAGCGCGGAATGGTCCCCCGACTGCTCGACGATCGCCTACACGCGCACGCGCGAGGGGCGCTTTGCGCATCGAACGGACCTCTGGCTCGTCGACCGCACGGGCGAGCACGCTCGACAGGTCACGCACGACGTCGCGACGTGCAGCTATCCGCACTGGTCGCCGGACGGGCGGTTCGTGGCTCGCCGCGGCAGGCAGGAGATCGCCAGCATCTCCGTGCCCCACGGCCATGTGACGCGCGTCGTAACGGGGGACAGGCAAATCGACGCCTTCTGCCGGCACAAGCGCGGACTCGTCTTTGCGAGCGATACCGGCATTGCGCCCAAAGACGTGTGGACCTGCGATCCCGACGGGCAGGACGAACATCGTCTCACCGACTTCAATGCATGGTGGCGCGACAGGACGCCGATTCGCATCGACATGCGGCGCTTCGAAGTGCGGACGGTGACGGCGGTCACGAGTTCGTCGAAGGATGGCTGTTCCGGCCCGAGCGTCAGACGCAACATGGACCGTTGCTCGTCGATGCGCATGGCGGCCCGTCGAGCTATGCCTTCCTCTCTTTCAACTGGCATGTCTACTGGTATGCGCTTGCCTCGCAAGGATGTCGGTTCTCGCTCTCAATTCGGCCGGTTCGAGCGGTTATGGAAGAGCCTTCAGTTCGCGCGTAAGAAGGCGCTGGGGAAAATGCGATCTCGATCAGCAACTGGCAGCCGTCGACGCGCTGCGCAACGAAGGACTAGCGGACGAACGCATAAATCGTACGGCGGGTTACGGCGGGTATCTGAGCGCCTGGGCCATCGGCAACACCACCGCATTCCGGGCTGCCGTCGTGTCCGCCCCGGTCACGAGCATCGAGAATCACTTTGGCGTATCGGACAGCGGATATTACGCCGACACTTATTCGATGTAGGAAACTTGAGCGTGAAGCGGGACGCGATGCGCGAGTTGTCGCCGCTCAGTTATGTCGAGCGTGTCGTTACGCCGACGCTGATCCTGCAAGGCGAGGCCGACGAGCGCTGCCCGGTCTGTCGGCCGAGGAACTGTTCACCGGCATCATGGCGCCGGCGTCGACGCCGGCGGAGATGATCATCTATCCGGGCGGAAGTCACCATTTCTACGAGAAGGGCAAGCCTTCGCAACGTATCGATATGCTTCATCGCATGATCGCCTGGCTCAGCAGATGGGTCGAAGAGCCCGTGCCGGAGAGTGAAGCGTCCGGCAGCGACAAGCCGCACTCCGACGGCCCGGATCGAGCACCTCGATGACGACTCTGCCGTTACGGCATCGGAAGCAGACAGCGCAGCGAAGTGCTGAAGCCTCGCGAGGTGACGGTATCGAACTCGGTCATCACGTCGATCAGCACCGGCTGAATCAACTCGTGGGCGAGCTGAAGACAGCCATTCGCGCGCATTGACGCTGACGCGAGCGAACGCGTCGCGGCAAACATGGCCCTCTCAACCCTTCGTGCGCTTGCAGCATGAAGCGTTGAACGTACCGGCCTCCATAGCAGGACCAAAACCTGCTCATTCGCGAGCCGGCGGCCGAATGGCCTGGTGAACGATTGGAGCGAATCGACATGAACGAGGACGAATTGCGCGTGCGGACCTACTATCTGTGGGAAGCGGCAGGGCGGCCCGATGGACAAGCGGAGCGCCATTGGGAACAGGCAAGCCGCGATGCCGTGTCGACGGCCGGCGCGTCGCCGTCGCTCGTCGCGGAACACTCGTCCGACGTTTTGTCGGCGGAGAACAGGACGCGGCTCGAACGCGATATCCTGCCCGGCTATCTCTTGGAGCGTTGCTGGTTCGCGTCGAAGAATCAGGCTATCCGATCGCTTCGCATCGTCGAAGCCGCCCCAATCGACGATGGGGGCGATATCGGCGTGCTGGCGCAGATCGAAGTTGCGTTCGACAACGGCGTCGAGCGATATGCTCTGCCGTTCGCGCTCCACTGGAACGACGACGACGGCAGCGGCACCGAAAAAACCTGCCGCAGCAACTGGCGATTGCCACCGTGCACGGCGGCGATCGGCGCGGCGTGCTGACCGATGCGTTCTTCGTTCCGGCGTTCATCCGGCTGCTGCTCGCCAAAACGCGCGACGCTGCGACCATCGCTTCGGTGGAAGAAGGCGCGCTCGAATTCCGGCCGGAGGCAGTCGCGCGAGAAGCCATCGACGGTGATGGAGAGATCCGCTGGCTATCGACGGAGCAAAGCAACACATCGGTGATCGTCGGCGGACGCATCGTGATGAAGCTGATGCGGCGGCTGCAAACAGGCGTCCATCTCGAAGCCGAGATGTGCGCTTTCTGACGCGTGCCGGCTATGCCAACGCGAGCCCTTTGCTCGCTGAGATCGTTCATACGGATCGGCAAGGCAACGTGCGCTCGATGCTCGTTCTCGAAGGCTTCATTCCCAACAAGGGCGACGCGTGGACCTACGCGATCCAGTGCCTGCGCGATGCACTGCGTGCGCAGTCCGCACCGGATGCTTCGGCGCGGCCGTTCCAGCGCATGATCGAAGTCGTCGGCC
>JAQFVI010000375.1 GCA_029439495.1 Caballeronia sp. BR6202001590007 | reverse complement strand
AGCCACAAGCCACAAGCCACAAGCCACAAGCCAACGCAGACCAAAATAGAAAAGACAGGATCCACTGCCATGAAAGCCCTTGCCAAACTCGAACGCGCTTCCGGCCTGACATTGACGCAGGTCAAGCGCCCCGAAGTCGGACATAACGATGTTCTCATCCGCATCCGTAAGACCGCCATTTGCGGCACCGATATTCATATCTGGAAGTGGGATGAATGGGCGCAGAAGACGATTCCTATGCCGATGCATGTCGGACACGAATACGTCGGCGAGATCGTCGAGATGAGTCAGAAGGTGCGCGGCTTTGCTATCGGCGATCGCGTCTCGGGCGAAGGCCATATCACCTGCGGCTTCTGTCGCAACTGCCGCGCGGGAAGGCGTCATCTGTGCCGCAATACGGTCGGCGTCGGCGTGAATCGCGAAGGCGCGTTCGCGGAGTTTCTCGTGATCCCCGCGTTCAATGCCTTCAAGATTCCCGCCGATATCTCGGACGATCTTGCCGCGATCTTCGATCCGTTCGGCAATGCTACGCACACCGCGCTGTCCTTCAATCTAGTCGGCAAAGACGTGCTAATCACCGGCGCCGGACCGATCGGCGTCATGGCCGCGGCGATCGCGCGGCATGTCGGCGCGCGCAATGTCGTCATCACCGATGTGAACGAATACCGGCTCGAACTCGCACGCAAGATGGGCGCGACGCGCGCCGTGAATGTCGCGAACGAAGATCTGCGTGACGTCATGCGCGAACTCGGCATGACTGAAGGCTTCGACGTCGGCCTAGAGATGTCCGGCGTGCCGAACGCTTTCACGGGCATGCTCGAGGCGATGAATCACGGGGGTAAGGTTGCGTTGCTCGGCATTCCGCCGGCGCAGACGGCGATCGACTGGAATCAAGTGATCTTCAAGGGGCTGGAGATCAAAGGTATCTACGGGCGCGAGATGTTCGAGACCTGGTACAAGATGGTCGCGATGCTGCAAAGCGGGCTCGATCTTTCGCCGATCCTCACGCACACCTTCCCGGTCGACGACTATCAGCGCACCTTCGAAACCATGTTGTCCGGCAATAGCGGCAAGGTCGTGCTCGACTGGACGCAGGCCGAGTAGGGCGTCGGTCTACGGCGCCGCGTCCGCCGCTGGTGCCTTCGCGAATTCAGCCTGAATAGCGACGTGCACGTCGTCGCCGACCGCCGGATACCACGTCGTCAAGCCGAATTGCGCGCGGCTGAAATGGCCGTCGGCGGAAAAGCCGAGCGTTTCCTGCTTGGTAAGCGGATTGACGGCGTGCCCGTTGAACGTGACGCTCAGTTTCACCAGACGCGTCATGCCGCGAATCGTCAGGTCGCCGGTCCGCACGCCTTTGTCGTCGCCGGTCCGCTCGAACGTGGGACTCGCGAACGTGATCTCGGGATAGCGCGCGACGTCGAACATCTCGGATCCTTTTACCATCCGATCGAGCAAGGGCACGTTCGTGTTCACGCTGGCCGCATCGATCGTGATGCGGGTCGCGCTCTTCTCGAGACCTTGCGGATTCCATTCGAGCTGTCCAGTGACTTTGTCGAAACGCATGACGAAGCGCGAATAGCCGAAGTGCTCGACATCGAAACTCACGTTCCAATGATGCGGATCGAGCCGATAAGTACCCGCCGGCACGCTCGATTCGCTCGCGGACACATGATGCGTGACGACCTGAAGCGGCGTGCGGGCCGCTATCGCTATCGGCACGGCAAGGGTAGCCAGCCACACTCTCATTCGCATCGCGTCGACACCCATAAATAGAAATCAAACGCTGGAGAGCCGAAATTATTCTCGACGCATCGTCACGGCTTTTTTGCCTGATCACACGAAAATAACTGCGATCGGGTAGAGTTCGCTTCGATCAACTTTCCAACAAGGTGCCTTCGCGGCTTTGCGACGGCGGATAACACATGCATTCATGGCTGTCCCGTTTTCGGAGTCTTCGCGTTGGCTTGCTCGGTTTAGCGGCGTCTGCTGCGTTCGCATGGACGCCGTCCGCGCCCGCAGCCATTTGCAGAGACGGATTGTGGGCCGACGCGATGATCGGCTCCCATCACTTTCATCCTGACAAGGATTTCGAGCAATTCAATCCGGGTATCGGTGCGGAATGCTGGGTCGCGCCGCAATGGGCCGTCACCGGCGGCTATTTTCGCAATTCGCTGTCGAAGCCGTCGTTTTACGGCGGCGGAGTGTGGGGCCCCGACTTCCTGCACTGGAATCACATCCGACTTGCCGCGATAGTCGGCATCATCTCGGGCTACAACTACGGCAGTTATGGCTTCGGACACAATCACACGATCGGTCCGGTCGCCGCGCCGCTTGTCATGCTCGACTACAAGCGCGTCGGCGCGAATATCATCCTGATCCCGCCGATTCCTTCGAGCGATTTGCCGTTCACGCTCGGCTTCATGCTGCGAGTCAAGTTCTGATCCGGCTCAGGCGATTTCCCGCAGCGCTTTCTCGAAGCGCGGGTCGTTGAGATACGCGACGTTGAGGTGGCACCAAGGCGAAACCGTATTCGCCTGCGCCGAAAAAATTGTTCCCGGCGCGAGGATCACATGCTTGTCCAGCATCTCGCGCGCGAATGCGATCGAATCGTCGCGGCGCAGCAGACGCGCCCACAAGTACAAACTCTGCTCGCTGACCTTGAAGGTGGTCGCGTTCACGCGCGTCAGCGCTTCGACGCCCGTCGCGGTCGCGCGCTTGAGCCGGTCCTGAAGCCGATTCGTATGGCGCAGAAAGTGGCCGTCGCTGACGATCGCGTCGAGCGTGCGCTCGCAGTACTCGCTGCTGCTCACGTGCGTCAGCATTTTCACGTTGGCGAGATCCGCATCGCAGGCGAGAAAGCCCACGCGCAACGCCGCCGACACCGATTTCGAAAGCTGCCGACATAGATCGTCCGGTGCAACTGATCGAGCGCGCAAATGCGCGTCGCCGAACGCGGCTTGAGATCGGCGAGCGAATCGTTTTCCACGACGATCAGATCGTGCGCTTCGGTCAGTTGCAGGATCCGATGCGCCTTCGCCGCGCTGATATCCGTCGCGTCGGATTGTGTCCGACCGACTGCGTGAAGAAGAGCCGCGGCCGATGCGCTTTCAGACATTCTTCGATCGAGCGCGGCGATGTCCGGCCCGTCGACGCCGCGTGGCACGCCGACGATATTCGCGCCCGATAACTTGAGCTTGCCGAACAGCGCGTAATAGCCGGGATCGTCGACCAGCACGGTATCGCTCGCGCGCACGAAGTAACGCACGACCATGTTCATCGCCTGATTTGCGCCGTGCGTGAGCACGATCTGCTGCGGCGCGGCGTCGATTTCATATGCGGCAAGCTTCTGCTGCAGATGCTGGCGCAAGGGCAGATAGCCGAAGCGGTTTCCATATCGGAACAGTGACGCGACGCCCGTGCGCACCACGCGCTGATGAAAGTGATCGAGCCGCGTTTCCTCGAGCCACGCGACGGGCGGAAAGCCTTCGCCGACATTCAGAAAGTCCGGCTTGTTTGCAACTGTTCGCGCATGAGCCAGACGGAATCCATCGCGCAATCGAGCGTCGGCAAATCCTCATCTTGCTGCTACGCTTTCGCGACGCTGGCGACGAAGAAACCCGCACCGCGGCGCGGCTCGATCAAGCCGTTCGCGGTGATCATGTCAAAGGCGCTGATGACGGTGTTCTTCGAACAGTGGTTCGCCTCAGTGTATTCCCTGATCGAAGGAAGTTTGTCCCCTGCGCGGAGCAGTCCGTCCGTGATCTGTCTGGCGAGATTGTCCGCCAGCATGGCCGACAGGCTCGGCTTCTCGCGCCGCATCGTAGCTTCCCGTTATTGAACCGACTCATCTGTCATGGGTACAGCGTTGGCACTGTCTGCCGGATTTGTACCTTTCCACTGGGTACATACAGTCCGCCTATTATTCGCCCATCCGATAAGCGGCCATAAGCCGTCCAAAAGGACTAGGCCGAAAGCACGCTCCACCACACTCGCCATACACGGCCGAAGACGGCCAGACAAAAGAGGAAGACACATGACGGATTCAGCTTTGCCCAATTTCCACGCGATGACGCCCGCGCAACGTCTTGCCCACATCGCGCAAGCTGCTGGCCTCAGCGATGCGGAGCACGCACTGCTTGCGAAGCCGGGCGCGCTGCCGCNCAAGACAAGCTCGTGCCGATGGCTGTCGAAGAGCGTCGATCGTCGCCGCGGCCTCGTATATGGCGAAACTCGCACGCGAGGCGGGCGGCTTCGTCACTTCCAGCACCGGCCCGCTAATGCGCGCGCAGGTGCAGGTCGTCGGCGTTTCGGATCCGTATGGCGCACGGCTCTCGATCCTCAAGCATCGCGACGAATTGATCGACATGGCCAATGCGCGCGACAAGGTGCTGATCGGACTCGGCGGCTGCCGCGATATCGAAGTGCATGTGTTCCCGGACACGCCGCGCGGCGTGATGATCGTTGCGCATCTGATCGTCGACGTGCGCGATGCGATGGGCGCGAACACCGTCAATACGATGGCGGAAACGGTGGCCACGCGCATCGAGGAAATCACGGGCGGCAAGGTGCGCTTGCGCATCCTGTCGAACCTCGCCGATCTGCGTCTCGCGCGTGCGCAAGTGCGGTACAGCGCGGCGACCTTGCAGACCAGGGAGTACACCAGCGAGGACGTGATTACCGGCGTTACCGGCGTCGTCGATGCGTATCTGTTCGCCGCGATCGATCTGTACCGCGCGGCCACGCACAACAAGGGCATCATGAACGGCATCGATCCGGTGATCGTCGCGACCGGCAACGACTGGCGCGCGGTCGAAGCGGGCGCGCACGCGTATGCGAGCCGCGGCGGCCGCTACACGTCGCTGACGACCTGGGAAGTCGCCAACAACGGCGACCTCGTCGGCACCATCGAAATGCCGATGCCGGTCGGCTTCGTCGGCGGCGCAACCAAGACGCATCCGGTATCGCGGCTCGCGCTGAAGATCATGGACGTGTCGTCCGCGCAGGAACTTGGCGAGATCGCGGTCGCGGTCGCGGTCGGCCTCGCGCAGAACATGGGCGCCTTGCGTGCGCTTTCGACCGAAGGCATCCAGCGCGGACACATGGCGCTGCATGCGCGCAATATCGCGCTGGCGGCGGGCGCGAGCGGCGCGGACATCGACTGGGTCGTCAGGAAGATGGTTGCTGCGCGCAACGTCAGCGTCGACTACGGCATGAGCCTGCTGCAGGGGCCGCGCGACGGCCTGCAAAACGAGCCGTCGCCCGTTTCGGCGCAGGTGAAGGCGGAACTGATCGAGCGCCTGACCGATGCGGGCGTGCGCTATGTCGAAGCCGCGTCGTTCGTATCGCCGAAATGGGTGCCGCAGATGGCGGACGACGCGCAAGTGCTGGAACGCGTCGCGGACAAGGCGCGCACGAGCGGCACGACGCTCGCCGCGCTCGTGCCGAACATGAAAGGACTCGACGCCGCGCTTGCCTCGCGCGTCGATGAAATTGCCGTGTTCGCGGCCGCGCGCGAAGCGAACGTGCGCATCGTCGCGGTCGCGAGACGCGGCGACGAAAACGCCCAGGCCTTCGCGGAAGCGAACGGCATCGGCGCATGGTTCGGCAGCTATGAAGCGCTGCTCGCGAGTCCCGACATCGACGCGGTCTATATCCCGCTGCCCAACAGCCTGCATGCGCAATGGGCGATCGAGGTGGCCTGGCACGGCAAGCACATCCTCTGCGAAAAGTCGCTCGCTCTCGGCCGCGACAAAGCCGAACGCATGTTCGATGTCGCCGACCGTCACGGCGTGATGCTGCTCGAAGCCTTCCTGTACTACTCCCAGTCGCAGACGGCCGCGATGATGAGCGTCATCGGCGAAGGCGCGATCGGTGCGGTGCGCAGCGTGCAGGCGAGCTTCGGCTTCACGGTCGGTAATCGCGGCGCCAACATCCGCATGAAGCTGGAACTGGGCGACGGCGCCTTGCTCGATGTGGGCAGCTACGCGCTGAGCCTTGTTCGCCTCGTAATGGGGACCGCGCCGCAGAGCGTGCAGGCCGTCGCGACATGGGCCGAAACCGACGTCGACATCAGCATGATGGCGACGCTGATCTATGCCGACGGCCGCCTTCGGATTGCCCGACGGGAAGAACAACTGCGGAAAAATGAGCGCCGCTGCCTGGGCATAGATGAAGAAGTCGTAATACTCGAGCGCCGAGCCGATCCAGCCGCTTAGCCGTTGCCTTTTTCGCCTGGCGGCCGCTGTGCGCGTCTTCCTGAAGGCTAGCCATAGAAACGTTTCCGAACTTTGGTTTATCGAGTTGAACCTTGGGGGATCCTTCTGCCACGACTTCCGCCGATGCGAACCGCCCGTGGCCGAGCGGCAGGGCATTCGGATCAGCCGAAATACGCGTCGCTCGGAAAGTGATTGGAGAATAAAAGCGCAATCCCTTTCGATCAACGACTTGTGATAAATTTTGCGCGATTATCGAACGCGTGTGTTCGATAATCGATCGCTTTTGGGGTTTGCACTAGCAAATAGTTTTCCGAGACCGCCAAAACAACCAGTGTTCCATAACTAAACACTCATGGAAGCATGACTAAACCTGCACTTGACAAGCGCGACTGGATCGCGGGCCTCGAGAAGGGTCTGGCGATCGTTGAAACCTTCGACGATCAGCACGCGCGCCTGCCGCGCATCGTGCAGCCGTATCTGCAGCAACTGAGCGCGCTGATCCACGAATCAGTGTACGTGAGCGTGCTGGACGAGTGGGATCTGGTGATCATCGCGCGCAACGGCTCGACGCGTGTGATGTCGACGGGCTTCGTGCTCGGTGNCACCGACAAAGAGACGCTGGCGCGCGTGGACGGCTACGTCGAGATCGAGCAGTAGTTGCAGATAGGCGTGCGGGGCGTAGCGGTGCCGATCAAGAATCGGCATGGCGCGGTGGTGGCGGCGTTATCGGTGAATATGCCGATCGGAAAGGAAACGCGCGAGGCGGCGCTCGCGCGCGTGTTGCGGCCGTTGCAGGAAATGGCGCTGCAGATGCTCAACGTCACCCGCCATCCGGCGAGATCAGTCGAACATGTCTGGCTGGGTGGTGACCAGATCGTTCCAGATCGTCTGGAAGTGCAGCCAGCCGATGTAGTCGCTGCCAACGTGCTTGCGGCTGTAACGCGCATTCTTCGGTGACGAGCTTCGGCGTGGTGCCGGTTTGCTCGATCATCAACTGCTGCTGGCAGCAACGCTCCAGCGCGATGAACCAGAACGCCGCCGAGTCGATGCTGTGACGGCTCGCGGTCAAGAGTCCGTGATTCTGGTGGATCGCTGCCTTCAAGCCGCGGAACGCATTCGCGACCTTGTTGCCGCCCTTGACTTCGACTGCGACCTTGCCGGCTTCATCGCCGATCACGGTGATCCTCGAAGAANCCGTATGCGCGTGGCATATCGCGACGATGTCCTTATGCTGCTCGTGAACCGCCGCATGCAGCACGAAGCCCGCGCGGTTGATCGCGTGCTTGCCTTCGACCATGTTGCCCTGGTGATCCGCACAGATCAGGTTCGAGACCTTCACTTGATTGAGGTGGATCGCCATCGGATTGGTCTAGTAGAGACCAGGATGTTCCAGATCGCGCACGGTCAGATGGCCGGCGAAGCCGTAATCGAAGCCGTACTGCGCGAACGCGCGGCATGCCGCGACGATGCGCTCCTTCAGATACTGGCGATGCTCGGCATGGCTCTTGAACTCGGGCAGGTCGGGGAAGATGAGGCCTTCCTGTGTCGGTTGATAGATCGATACCTTGCTTTCATGGACGATCGATTTCGATTCGGGTTTTTCCAGCACGTCGCTCATGGCGGTCTCCAGTTCGTGTCTGTCGGGGATGTCGGCTTGCGCCCGGTGCGGCCAAGCCTCGTTGACGCTATGTTCGCGCTCCCGCACGTCGATGACAAACGATCGATGTTCATGCAAAAGATGAACGTGATTCATGCATGCATGCACGCGACGCATGACGGCCATTCGCTTTTCGACGGCGCGACGGTGAGGGGAATCCGAGATGGTGAGAAGGTTCGGGAGCTGGAGCAATGCGGCGCGGCATCATGCAGCTTGGTGCGCACACGACTGGCGCACGGCATCCGGCGGGACATCGCGCGTCGCGCCGCCCGGACGAAGCGTTCGCGCCGCACCGACGTTTCGCGTGCCGGTGCACGGCCGATCCCGACACTTCGCGCGCTCATTTCCGGCTCATTCTTCGTCCCTACCATGCGAAGCATCGAGCGACGATCACCGGAGACAGACATCATGAGCAAGCATGTTGGCACGGGGCAAGCGATGCCGCGCTCGCGCTGGGTATCGAATGCGCGCGGCAATTCGGCGCGCGGCTGACCGTACTGCACGTCGTGGATCGCATGCCGCTGTGGGCGACGACGTCCATCGACGGCGAATGCGTGAGCATCGACCTGCCGCGCAACATGACGATTTCCCGCGTGATCGCGCGCGTGGCCCGCGAGCTCAATGCCGATTTCATCGTCGTCGGGCAAGGGCGAGGACTGCGCTGGCGCTTCTGGGAAGAGTGCGTCGCCGATGCGGTGAGCCGGCACAGCAATCGCCGTGTGCTGATCGTGTCCTCGGGCGAGTACGCCGATCCGTCCCGCGCTGCAACAAAAGCGACACCGTTGAGCTTTACGATCGTCGGTTCGACGCAGCGCACGTTCCCTCACATCGACTAGTCAAGGATGCTTCCATGCCCGAGCGCCGCACGCTACCCAAGAATCTCGTTTCCGGCGCAGGTCTCGCGCTCACCGGTTCACGCATCGGCGATGTACTCGCGCAGGGCGTCGCGCCCGCCGTCGTCACGTCGGACCGGCTGCGTCCGCAGGTGCTCGGCGGCGTGATGAGCGGTGACACGACGGCGACGAGCGGCATCGTATGGAGCCGGGCGGATCGTCCGTTGCGCATGATCGTCGAATACTCGACGCACGAAGACTTCAGGACCTTCCAGCGGCGCGTGGGCCCGGCCGTACTCGACAGCACGGACTTCACCAGCCGCGTCGACGTCACGGGCCTGCCGTCGGGCGGACGTTTTCTATCGCGTGCGCTTCCAGGATCTCGTCGACGGCAAGGCCTATAGCGAATACGCGAGCGGGCGCCTGCGCACCGCCTCGATCGACGCCAGCAAGCCGGTCATCTTCGTGTTTTCGGGCGACGAAGCGGGGCAGGGCTGGGGCATCAACGAACGCTTCGGCGGCTATCGCATCTACGAGGCGAAGCGCCAGATTTCTTCAATTTCTTCATTCACTCAGGCGATCAGATCTACGCCGACAGCGTGATCGAACGCGAAGTGAAGCTGCCCGACGGCTCGTTGTGGACCAATATCGTCACCGAAGGCAAGTCGCACGTCGCGCAGACGCTCGGCGATTACCGCGCGGCCTTCGCCTACAACCAGCTCGATGCGAACAAGCGCCGCTTCGCCGCTGAAGTGCCGTTCCTCGTGCAGTGGGACGATCACGAAGTACGCAACAACTGGTATCCGGGCCAGCAGATCGGCGCGGCGGAGACGCACTATCAGACGCGCGAAGCAGGCGATGTTCGAGTACAACCCGTTTCGCATCAATCAGCTCGATCCGGAGCAGATCTACCGCGCGTTCCAGTTCGGCTCGCTGCTCGACGGGTTCATGCTCGACGAGCGTTCGTATCGCGGCCCGAACTCGCCGAACCGCCAGGCGAAGCTCGATGCCGATTCCGCGTTCCTCGGCTCGCAGCAGACCGAATGGCTGAAAGCGTCGCTCAAGCAGTCGTGCGCGACGTGGAGGGTGATCGCGAGCGACATGCCGATTTCGCTCGTCGTCCCCGATGCGAATCCGGACGTGCCGAAGGGCATCTTCGAGGCGTGGGCGAACGCGGACAACGGCGCGCCGCTCGGGCTTGAGCTGGAAGTGAAGGAGATCCTCGGCTTCATCAAGCGCGAGAACATCAAGAATGTCGTGTGGGTCACCGCTGACGTCCACTATGCGCAGGCGACCTATTACGATCCGTCGCGCGCTCAGTTCAGCGATTTCAAGCCGTTCTGGGAATTCGTCGGCGGGCCGATTAACGCGGGCACCTTCGGCCCGAACGATCTGGACACGACCTTCGGTCCCGATCTGCGCTACGTGAGCATTCCGGCGAACAATCCGCAGAATCAGTCGCCAGCGGCGATGCAGCAGTACTACGGCCGCGCGAAGATCGATCCCGTCGATCGCGCAATGACCGTGTCGCTGCACGACCTGAACGGCAAGTCGCTGTGGCAGGTCAAGTTGGACGTCGAAGCCTGAGCATACGAAGACAGCCAACTGGCCCGGCGGGGTGCGTGAGAATCGTCGCTGTACACAGGGGATGCGCCTGCGTTCAGAATGTCGCTCACCCTGACGACACGATTCACGCCACCGCCATGACCGGTCACGCTTTCCTAAGCGCCAACCTGCTGCTTGCCTACTCCGCTTACTTCGTCGGCACGACCAGTCCCGGCCCGAGCAATCTGGCGATCATGTCGATCGCGAGCACGTCGGGGCGCAGGACGGCGTTCGCGTTCGCAGCGGGCGTCATGTCCGGCTCGTTCTTCTGGGCGATGCTCGCCGCGTTCGGCCTCTCCGCGATGCTGACGGCGTATTCGGNCGGGCCGCGCTGCGCTCCGTCCGCCGCTGCGGACGGCGTCGGTCGCCGCGCAGACGCAAAGCGTTCGGCAGCTCTATGCGCGCGGCGCGCTGCTGCATCTCACCAATCCCAAGGCGATTCTCGTCTGGANTCTTCGGTGGCGTCTATCTGTTGTGGCCCGCATCCAAGTCGGGCCGCGCTGCGCCCCGCNTGCTTGTGCATCGGCGCGAGCGTGTTCGGCGGTTACGCGGCGCTGTGTTTTCGATGCCCGCCGCGCGCCGCCTGTACGCGCGCATCCAGCGCTATCTCGATGCGTGCCTCACGCTCGTTTTCGGTGCGGCGGGCATCTGCCTCTTGACCTCGCGAGTCTGAGCATTGTGCGCGCGCGGCTGCCGTTGCTGCGGCCCGGCCTTTCGCTTCACCGATGTCCGCTTCGTCTTCGTGCTGCTGCTGACCTGCGTGGCCGCGCCGCTCGCGGAAACGCTCGTGTTCCAGTGGACCATCGTCGGCGGGCGGCGGCGCTTCGCGCGTTGCCCGACGGGTTGGGCGATCGTCGCCTCGGCGCTGGCATTCGGTCTCGCGCACGTCGGCTACAGCGCGCAGTACGGCGTGCGCGCGGCGCGCGGCGGACTGGTGCTCGGCACGGTCTTCGTCGTCGAGCAGGAAAAGCGCGGCGCACCGTTCTGGGTCGTCACCGCGATCCATGCGCTCCACAACCTCATCGCGACATTTGCGCTTTCGCAACTGATTTAACCGCCAAATTGCGCTTTCGACTTGGCTTCGAAGGCGATCCGCGTCTAGTCTCGAAACCAGTCGCAAAAAAACGATCACCCGAAGATGCACGCCGACGACTTTCCTTCGCACCATCGTTCGACCTCGGCCCTTTCCTGGACGCGCTTGCTGTCCGCTGCCTTCGGTTCGCTGATCCGCACGGCGCGCGAAGCCTTCGCCGCGCTCGGACGCGAACTCGTCGCCATCAGGCCGAATGCGTCGCGTGCGAGCTTCTGCACGCATGCGATGCTTTCCGTCGAGCTTGCGGTCGCGCTGGCCTACACGTTCCATTTCTCGCATATCTGGTGGGCGGCGATCAGCGGCTTCGCGGTGATGCAGACCAAGTTCAGTGCGTGCGCGCAGCGCGGCGTACACCGGCTGCTCGGCGCGATCACGGCGCTGATGGTGACCTTCGAGGTGCACACGCTCNCGGCACGCTGTCGTGCGTCGCGATCTCGGCGCTGTTCCACGNTGCCTTCCGATGCCGCGCGCACGGTGCAGGTGCTCGAGGCATCTCACACCGCGCATGCCGAACAAGCCGCCCGCGCGATGCGCAAGCGCCTCGTGTGGCAAAGCGCCTGATCGGTAATGATCCTCGCCGCCGCGGCTTATGCGTTCGATCTGCCGGGTTTCTCGCAGGCGCTGGTGACGGCGGTCGCGGTGCTGATCTTACCGGCATCGTCGCTCGGCAGGCCGACGCGCAGGCCGATCGTCACGCGGATGGTTCAGCGCGCGATCGGCTGCCTGCTGGCGGGCGCGCTGAGCCTCGCGCTGTTGCCCGTGCTCGGCGCGCGCTCGCATGCATGCTCGTGCTGTGCGTGGGCGTGTAGCTCGGCTGTCACGTCCAGACGGGCGTGCAGGGCGCGAGCTATGTCGGGCGGTAATTCACCATCGCGTTTCTGATGGTGTTCGTGCAGAACCACCACTGGTCGGCCGATCCGATGCTCGTCGCGATGCGCCTCGCGGGCATTCTGTCCGGCATCGCGGTGCTGGCGGGCGTGATGACGATCGGCGCATCGATGGCGCGGCGAAGAAAAACGGCGCGATGACCGAAGCCCTGCGCCGTCCGATGCGATTCAGGCGAATCAGTTCTCTTTCGCCCAGGCGAGGTTTTCGCGCGCCATCAATGCCGACAACGTCGCCGGACCGAAGGTGCCCGCCGTATAGCCGCGCGGCTTGTCGCCGAGTTCCTTCCAGCCGTTCAGAATCGGCTCGACCCACGTCCATGCCGCTTCGAGTTCGTCGCGCCGCATGAAGTGCGTCAGACGGCCACGAATCACGTCGATAAGCAGGCGCTCGTAGGCTTCCGCGCGACGCTGCTGCATGGCTTGCTGAAGATCGAGATTGAGCGTGACCGGCTGCATGTACATGCCGCTGCCGGGTTCCTTCGCCATCATCTGAAGCTGGATGGACTCTTCCGGCTGCAGCGTGATGGTCAGGCGATTGCCGTAATGACGCGGACCGTCCGGAATGATCGAGAACGGCAGGTCCGCAAAGTCGATGACGATTTCCGAGCGCCGGTTCTGCAGCCGCTTGCCGGTGCGCAGGAAGAACGGCACGTTGGCCCAGCGCCAGTTGTTGATATGCGCGCGCAACGCGACGAAGGTTTCCACGCGGCTGTCGGCGGGCACGTTGGCCTCTTCGAGATAGCCCTTCACCGCCTCGCCGCCGACCGCGCCCGTTGTGTACTGGCCGCGCACGGTATCGCGTGCGATGTCCGCGACACTCATCGGGCGCAGCGACTTCAACACCTTCAGTTTTTCGTCGCGCACGGCGTCCGGGTCGAGCGACACGGGCGGCTCCATCGCGACGATGCACAGCAGTTGCAGCAGATGGTTCTGCACCATGTCGCGCAGCGCGCCGGTGTGATCGTAGAAGCCCGCGCGGCTGCCGACGCCGACCGTTTCCGACACGGTGATCTGCACGCTCTTGATGTACGGCGCCTGCCACAGCGGCCCGAAGATGGCATTGCCGAAGCGCAGCACCATCAGGTTCTGCACGGTTTCCTTGCCGAGATAATGGTCGATGCGGTAGATCTGCTCTTCCTTGAAATGCCGGCCGACATCGTCGTTGATGGCGCGCGCGGAGGCGAGATCGTGGCCGAGCGGCTTTTCCAGCACGACGCGGGAATTCGCATCGACGATGCCCGCCGAATCGAGGTTGTTGCAGATCATCGTGAACAGTTCCGGCGACGTCGACAGATAGAACACGCGCTGCGAGCCGGACCGCACGGCTTCGGCGAGACGCTTGAAATCGGCCGGATTTTCCACGTCGACGCGCACGTAGTCGAACAGCGCGAGAAATTTGTCCCACGAGTTCGCGTCGAAGGCTTTCGCGTCGATGAACGAGCGCGACTGCTGCTCCATGAAGTTCTTCAGATAGTCTTCGCGCGTCCAGTCCTTGCGCCCGATGGCGAAAATGCGCGTGTCGGCGGGTAGGTTGCAGTGCGTGTGCGCCATGTAGAGCGCGGGCAGCAGCTTGCGCGCCGCCAGATCGCCGCCGCCGCCGAAGATGATCATGTCGAGCGGATGCTCGTTCGTCGCAGGAGTTTGATTTGTCATGGTGCGTGAGCCGGTGAAGATTCGGATGAGCGGAGAAGGGCGAGATCGAATCGATCGATCGGTCTGTCGAGACAGCTATGTTGCATGGTTTGCCGCGACTTTGCACGACGCATGCGCTAACGGCCGTTCGATTTCCACAAGATATTGCAACGCCTCGCTATTGCAACGCCTCGCGCGGCCGATGCGCGCCCGGCGAGCGGCCGCGAAACTCAGTTCAGCGCCTTGTCCGCGCGCAGCGTCGCGACGGCGAGATCGAGGAACGCGCGCACCTTCTGCGTGACATGGCGGCCTTCGCGATGCACGAGATGGATCGGAATGGGCGGCGGTTCGAAATCTTCGAGCAGCACGACGAGACCGCCTTCGGCGACGCTTTGCGCGACTTGATACGACATCAGCCGCGCGATGCCGAAGTCCGCGCGCGCGGCGACGAGCGCGGAATCGTTGGTGGTCGTCGACAGGCGCGCGCTCGCGTACGACGATCTGCCGGTCGCCGTCGTGAAGGCGCCATTCGGGCGGCGACGACGATCTCGTCGACGCAATGATCGTATGACGGCTCAGATCGTCCGGATGCGGCGGGGGCGTGCCGTGCTCGGCGAGATACGCGGGCGATGCGCACAGCACGTGCCGCACGCGTCCGACCGAAATCACCTGCAGCGAAGAGTCCGGCAACTGCGCGATCCGCACGGCTACGTTAATGCCTTCCTCGACCAGATTCACGACGCGATCGACGAACCAGCAATTGGCGTCGGCGTCCGGGTAGCGGCGCAGATAGTCGAGCACGACGGGCGTCACATGCAGGCGTCCGAACATTACCGGCGCGGTGATCGTCAGCACGCCGCGCGGTGCCGCATGCGTGCCGGTGGCGGCGAGTTTGGCGCCGTCGATCTCGGCGAGGATGCGGCGGCAGTCCCGAAATAGCCGGTGCCCGCATCGGTCAGGCGCACGNCACGACCGACGGCGACACTTCGAGCTTGCGCGCGGCCGATGCGAAGCCGCCCGTTTCCACCACGATGACGAACGTCGTCATTGCCTGCAATCAGTCCATATCGAGGCGCGAGCGATGCGCGGTGTTGGCGTTGCCGTGCATTCTCATTCTCTTTGATGCGTCGCCCGCGCGCAATCGCGGCGCCTACAGATCGAGCGACAACTCCGTGCGGCCGTTTTCGGTGGCGGTGGGCATCGCGCAGCAGATCAGCATCTCGCCTTCGCCGACCGGAAAGGCCGGTTCGCTCGCATACGTGACCGCGCCTTCGACGATGCGCGTCCTGCACGAGNGCAGCGAGCTGCCTTGCGGCGTCCATGACGCGTGCCGGTCCGACTTCACGAAACGNTCCGCCGTGCGCACGAGCGATGCGGGACCGAAGGCTTCAGCGTGGATGCGACCGTCCGCGACATCGAGCGCGCGCAGGCCGTCGTACAGCGACTGCATGAACGGGCCCGGACCGCACAGATAGAAGTCGTAGTCGTTGAACGGCAGGAAGCTCGTCAGCAGGTCGATGTCGATGCGTTCCGACACGTCGTAGTCGCGCTTGAACTGCGCGCCCCGCACGTCGCTTAGCACACGCGGATCAGCGTGATCGCGCCGCCCGCGCGCTGCACGAGTTCGTCGATCTCGTCCGCGAACGCGCGGTTCGCGAGCGTGCGCGACGACACGATTAGACACGACCATCCAGGTCGGGTGCACGCGGCGCTTGCGCAGACCTTCGTAGACGATAATGGCGCAGCATCGCGGGCATCGGCGTGATGCCGATGCCCGAGTCGAGCAGCACGGCGGGACGGCGCTCGAGCGCGTCGACGGTGAAGGCGCCCGCCGGCGGGCGCCTCGATCGCGTTGCCGACCTGGAGCGCGTCGTGCAGATACGACGACACGCGGCCCTCGCGCTTCACACTGATGCGATACACGCCGTCCGACGGCGCGACCGACAGCGTGTAGGTGCGCATGAGTGGCTTTGCTTCGCCCGGCAGCGTCACGCGAATCGGCAGATGTTGGCCCGTCGCGTGCGGCACGATCCCCGCGCCATCGGTCGGCTCGACATAGAACGAGCGGATGGTGTCGCTTTCGTCGGCGATTTTTGCGATGCGAAACGGCTGCCATGCATCGGCTAGCGCGGCTGCCTTCAGGCGCTCGGCGACGTCGCGCTAGTCGCCCGTCATCAGCGAATTCGGCGACCAGCCCTCGTCGCGAAACGTCCAGCGCAGCGGCAGCGCGCCCTCGCGCAGCACGATGCGGCGCGGCGTGAAGCGCCACAGCCGTTCCGCGCCCTGGAACACCGCGGTTTCGGGCGAATCGAGCAGCACTTCGGCGTCGCCCGAAAGTTGCAGCACGTCGCCGGTTTCGAAATCCGCGAACAGCAGTCCCGCGCGGCCGTTCACTAGAATGTTGCCGAGCGTGTTGAAGAACGAATTGCCCGCGAAATCCGGCACGGTGAACGTGCCGTCGTCGCCAACGCGCACGAAGCTCGACTTGCCGCCGCGATGCGACACATCCGTCTGCCGGTGCTCGTCCTCGCGATCGAAATACGTCGCGACGAAGAAGGTATCGGCGTGATCGACGATCCCCTTGATGCGTGGCGTCAGCGTATCGAATCGGACTGGCGTCGCCGCCGGCGGCAGCGACGGATTGCGCACGAACGCGAAGTCGCGCAACTGGATGTACTGCGGGCAGTTGCCGTAGCTTTGTTCGACCGATATGCGCATCGTGTTCGCGCGCTCGCGACGGATCACGCCGTTCATGCGATTGCGCCGCCGCGTATGCAGTTCGATGCCGAGCAGACCGATGGCGTCGCCGTCGTTCATGCCGGCGTCGGCGGGATCGAGCGGATCGCATGCGACCGCGATATCGAGCGTCACCGCGTCGGGCGTGTGCATGAAACCGGGACGGCCCGCGAGCAGCGTCGCCCACGGATTGCCGTCGGCGTCTACCGCGCCCGCGATCATGAAGGGCAGTTGTTCGAAGAACTGCCGATGCTGATCCGGCATGTAGTCGCGCACGACGCGCTTGCCGAGTTCGTTCATGCGTCCGGCGGCGCCGATCGAATGCTGGATCGCGATCTCGCCGCGATGCCACGGCGCGCGCGCTTCGGTCTTTACGGGTTCGGAAACGGTGGACATGATGGCCTTCCTCAGGCGCGCAGGCTTGCTTTGCTGGTGGCGAACGCGATGAAGCCGGGCAGCGCTTCGACGCGGGCGAGCCATGCCTGAACCTGGCGATAGGCCAACAGATCGACGTTGCCTTCGGGCGCGCCGAAGACGTAGCTGTAGAGCGCGACATCGGCGATGGTCGGATGCGCTGAGTCGACATCCGCGATCCACGGACGGTTCTGCAATTCCTCGTCGATCACCTTCAGCACGGCATGCGCGCGCGTGATGACTTCGTCGGGGTTGAACTTCGCGCCAAACACGGTGATGAGCCGCGCCGCGGCCGGGCCGAACGCGATCTGCCCGGCCGCGACCGACAGCCAGCGCTGCACGGTGGCGGCTTCGCGCGGCGTTTCCGGCAGCCATTACGTGTTGCCGGTCTTCTTCGCGAGATAGACGAGGATCGCGTTGGAATCGGAAATGACGGTGTCGCCGTCGACGAGCGCCGGAATCTGCCCGAAGCGATTCAGGCGCAGATATTCCAGCGACTTGTGCGCGCGCGGCGAGATCGACTTCGACGGCTTCGTGCTCGATGCCGAGCAGATGCAGAAAGAGCCGTGCGTGATGCGCGTGGCCGGACAGCGGATGATGGTAGAGCTTCATGGCGGGTTCCTTTGGGTGAGTGCCGGGACGCTCGGCGTATGTGACCCACTATAGAAACCTGCCCGCCGAAGCGGAATGCCAGTGAAACTCAAAATCATTGTTCTCGATGCGAGAACGGTGAGACTCGATCAGATGCGGCGCTTCACCTCAGTTTTGCGGCGGCACGTTTGCCTTGCTGCCCGAGAGCGGCGATCCGTACCCGTCGCCGCGTTGTTCGGCAGACCGTTGACGAGCTGCGCGCGGGGATCGGACGGGTTCAGATTCAATTCGCCCGCCTGCGTGTTGCCGTGCGACGGATATTCGCTGCCGACGGGCGCGTTGGGCATGAGCTTCGTGTTGTTTTGCGGTGTGGACATATCGGTTTCGCGACTCGGCGGATGCAACTGCACGAACGCAGCCGATGCCGTGAGCGACGATGCCGCGACGAGCGCGGCGGCGATCGATAAACGATGTTTCACTGACTCCTCGAAAACGATGAAGCCAGTTTAGTCCTGCGTTTCCCGTCCTTCGACGATCTCCCTGTTGGCGACCAGTCCAGCATTTGTCGCCTGCGCACCGGTCACTTCCGATGCTTCTTTTTGAGCTTCGCGCGCCGGTCGTGCTTCGCCTCGATGATGTGGACGCGTTCCCTGTCATTCATCTTTTTTCAGTCCTTGCATTCTTTTTTCGTGCGCAGGCAGCCGACGCAGAAGCCGGTCTTCTTGTCTAACTCGCAAATCTTGATGCAGGGTGACTCGACGCCCATGATGTCCGTGTTCGCGTATCGCGCGTGATGAGGAACGTGGAATTTCGCGCGCGCCATGCCCGCGCCGCCAACTGATTGTCTGCATCGCGGCGATAGAAGCATGTCAGCGCGAAGGCGCGGCTCCCGCATCGGCTCACCGTTGCGCGTGTGCGTCCCGTAAGCGCTCACCTTCGGCACGCGCCTTGCTTGCGTAACAAAAGCCAGCCAGGCGCGACACGGCATCATGCGTGTCTCGCGCGTGTACTGCGCTCCCTTCACCGCGTTCCAAGCGAGCCATCCATGCCGCATGTCTCCGGGCCACGCCGTCCGCCCGCGAAAGTCCTTCCGCCCGACGCGCTGGGCTTGCGTGCACTGGCGTCGCTGATCACGGGCGTGGTCGTCATCTGCGCGCTGTACTTCGGACGCGCGGTGCTGATTCCGATCATCCTCGCGATATTGCTGAGCTTTCTGCTCGCGCCCTTCGTCGACATGTTGCGGCGCGTGCGCTTCGGGCAAGTGCCGTCGGTTATCGTCGCGGTCGTGATCGCGCTCACCGTGCTGACCGGCGTCGGCGCGCTGATTGGCGCACAGGTCGAGGTCGCGCAACTCGCGGACGATCTGCCGAAGTATCAGGTGGCCATCGAGCGCAAGATCGACACCGTGCAGACGCTGACGGTCGGCCGCGCCGACCAGTTCCTCGGCTGCGTGTCGAATGCGCTGAAGCGCCTGTCGCCCGCACGCGAGCAGGAACAGCGCAAGGACGAAGGCAACCAGTCGTCGTCGCCGATCGATCAGCCGATGCCCGTCGAAGTGCACGAGCCGTTGCCGTCGCCGCTGGAACTCGCGCAGCGTTTCCTGTCGCCGGTCATCAGTCCGCTGGAGACGACTGGCATCGTGCTGGTGGTCGCGATCTTTATCCTGCTGCAGCGCGAAGACTTGCGCGATCGCCTGATCGCCTGTTCGGCTCGCGCGATCTGCATCGCGCCACCACGGCGATGGACGAAGCCGCGCGCCGCCTGTCGCGCTATTTCCTCGCGCAACTGGGCATCAACGTCGGCGTGGGCATCGTCATTTCGATCGGGCTCGCGTTCATCGGCGTGCCGGGCGCGCTGCTGTTCGGCGTGGTGATCGCGCTGCTGCACTTCGTGCCGTATGTCGGGACCTGGCGCCGCGCTGGTCGCGGTCGTGTTCGCGGCGGCGGTCGGGCCGGGCTGGAGCATGCTCGTATGGACGATCGTCCTGTTCGGCGTGACGGACATCGCGGGGCAGGTCGTCGAGCCGCTGCTCTACGGGCACAGCACGGGGCTGTCGCCGTTCGCGGTGATCGTCGCGGCGATCTTCTGGAGCTGGATTTGGGGGCGATCGGGCTCGTGCTGTCGACGCCGCTCACGCTGTGCCTCGTGATTCTCGGCCGCCACGTCGACCGGCTCGAATTTCTCGACGTGCTGTTCGGGGACCGGCCCGCGCTGACGCCCGCCGAGAACTTCTATCAGGGTCTGCTCGCCAACGATCCCGACGAAGCGCTCATGCAGGCCGAGTCGCTGCTGAAGGAGCGCTCGCTGATCGCATATTATGACTATGACGAAGTCGCGCTCGAAGACCTGCACCTCGCGCACAACGACATGCTACGCGGCGTCGTGACGGCGGATCAACTGCGGCGCATCGACAAGTCGGCGCTGGACATCATCGAGGGTCTCGAAGATACCGATGACGTCGCCGTCGACGTGTCGCGCCGCGAGGAATTGCCGGCGAGCTTCGAGTCGTCGGAGGAGGCGACTCGGCTCGTGTCCGAATCGTCGCCCGCGCAATTCGATGCCGACAAGGAAGGGCACACGGCTTCGGTGCTGTGCATCACGGGATGCAGCGAACTTGACGATCTCGCCGCGAGCATCGCCGTGCAGCTATTCCGCAAGCACGGTCTGCTCGCCGATCTCGCCGGTTACGAGCGCTTCTTCGCGCGGGCGCTTCGGCGAAGTCGACCTGACGGGCGTGACCATCGTCTGCGTGGTGTCGTTCGATGCCGCCAAGTCGCCGCCATATCTGCGCAATCTGCTGCGGCGTTTGCATCAGCGCACGCCGGCCGCGGAACTGATCGTCGGCCTGGTCGTGCCGGAAAGCGAACTGCAGGGCGAAGTACTGGTGCGCACGAGTTTGGCGGCGGTGTCGTTCAAGGAACTCGTCGATGCCTGCGTGGCCGCTGCGCGCCGTCAGTCGACCGATAGCGTGCCGTGGGCCGACCTCGATGCGCTCCACGGCGAATCGGCGCTGATCGGCCCGCNCAGCGCGCGCCGTCGAAGAGATCGTTGAGCATCGTGTCGAACGCGGCCTGCGCTTCTTCCAGTTCCTGAAGCGCGGCGTCGAAGGTTTGCAGCGCCATCTGACCGGGGCGGCCGTCGCCTTCGGGCGGAAACTGCTTTTGCAACGCGAGAAACGCGGCTTGAACCTGGCGCGTCGCGTTGACGATTCTCTCCATCGCTCGCGCTTCTTCCGCGCGATTGTTCTCAGCGGTCATCCGGCAGACTCCTTTTTCTTCGGTGCCTCAGTGCATTCGATGTTCTGTTCGCGGTGACGCGCGCACGCTGCCGCGGCGATCGAGCGTGACGGACGCGCTGCGCGCTTACTGCGCGGCCCACGCGCCGTCGATCTTCAGTTCCTTCAGTTCCGCGCCGCGCATTTCGCTCGCGGCATCCGAACAGAGGAACACGGTCAGATCGCCGATCTGCTGCGTCGTCACGAACTGCGCGGACGGATGCTTTTCGCCGAACAGTTTCGCGCGCGAGTCGTCCTGGCCGAGCGAATCGCGCTTCGCGATCGCATCGATCTGTTTCTGTACGAGCGGCGTATGCACGAAGCCCGGGCAGATCGCATTGACCGTCATGCCGGTGCGCGCGTTTTCGAGCGCGGCAACCTTCGTCAGGCCGATGATGCTGTGCTTCGCCGCGACATAGGCTGACTTGCCGACCGAGCCGACCAGCCCGTGCACCGAGGCAATGTTGATCACGCGGCCCCAGCCGCGCTCGCGCATGATCGGCAGCGCGGCGTGCATCGCGTGGAAGGCGGAGCTGAGATTGATCGCGATGATCGCGTCCCAGCGATCGACCGGAAACTCGTCGATGGTCGCCACATGCTGAATGCTCGCGTTGTTGACGAGGATGTCGAGACCGCCTAGGTGTCTTTCGCGAAGGCGATCATCGCTTCGATCTCGGCGGGCTTGGTCATGTCCGCTTTGTGATGCACGGCCTTGACGCCGGTCGCCTCGATCTGCCTGAGCGTGCCGTCGACATCGCCGAATCCGTTCAGCACGAGATTCGCGCCCGCCTGCGCCAACGCCGAGCCCGATGCCGCTCGTCGAGCCGGTGACAAGCGCCGTCTTGCCGGCGAGCGGTTGGGCAGGCGAGCGGGAGGAGGTCGGAGATGCGTTCTGAGTCATGGGACAGGTTTCCTTCGGTTGGATTGTCGCGTTCTGATTCGTCGCGTTCTGATTCGCTTCTTGACAGATGCGGGAGCGCGCGGCCGGGACATTTTTGCATGATCCGGCCGGTTTGGTTCGGTTCCGGCGGGAAGCGGGCCGAATCGGGTCGATTCGGGCGCGTTCGAGGCGCGCGCGGGCGAAGGGATCGGCGGGGTTCGGACGCTCAGACGTTCGCGACGAGCAGCGTGGCCGGTCCTTTCGGCACCGCGACGGAGTAGACGGGCCCGAGCTTGGCATAGCCGCCGATGGACGGATGAATCTCGTTGACCCAGTCGCCTTGCAGGCCGACGGAGCCTTCCGGCACGGGCGTCAGCGTGCCGAGCAGCGACGCGAAATACACATTGTCGTTCGGAATGCCGACGGCCTTCAGGCGATCGTTGATGTCCTGTCCGTCGGCGCCGTCGCCCTTGCCAGTGAAGAACGCCTGCCACGCCTCGGGGCGCACGTAATGGCTGCAATCGGGTGCCGCCGGCACGCCCGCGCGTTCGGCCGTCGTGCGCAGCAGACGCAGGGCGGCCCTGTCCGGATCGGCTTCGTCCGGCATGGTCAGGATGGCGTCGAACNCACAGCACGCTCAGATACGGCGTCTGCGATTTCCAGTCGACCATTTGCCGCAGCGTGCGGCCGGGCGCGGCATAGGTGACCGTGCCGCAGGCATCGTCTAAGGCGAGGTGGTCGAGAATATTGGTCGTGATGGCGGGCGGAAACGCGCCGATGGAAAACCACGAATCGCTCTGCGNAGCCTCCTTTCGCGATCACGCGGCGGCCGATGCCCGACCCGAGCGGCTGCGATCCGTGTTGGAGTACAGTGCAGGCGCAAGCGCGTTTCAAGGCCTTTCGCCGAGCAATGTTTGCCTCACCACATAGACCGCATGGTGTGGCGGCGCTCAACCGCGCGTATCGAGTGCGTGGCGCACGGTGCGCGCGAGTTCGTCGAAGGTATAGGGCTTCTTGAGTAGCACGACGCCTTCGTTGAGCCTGCCTTCGTGGAAGATGATGTCGCGCGTATAGCCCGACGCGAACACGACGCTCGCATGATAGGGCGGCGAACTCGCGATCTTCGCCAGTTCGCTCGCGCGGATGGTGCCGGGCATCACCACATCGGTGAACACGGTGAACAGCAGGTCGACGTGCCCGTTGTTCTGCAGCGTCGCGAGCGCGGTATCGGCGTCCTGCGCGGACAGGACCTTGTAGCCGAGCTGCGCGAACATGTCGATGGCCGCGAGCCGCACGTCGGCATCGTCCTCGACGACGAGTACGACTTCGCCGCCCTTCGATGCGCGCGGCCGCGCCGTCTGCGCGGGCGCCACCTCGGCCTGCACGCAGCGCGGAAAATACAGCGCGATGGTGGTGTCTTCGCCGGGCTTCGTGCGCACGTCGACGCTGCCCGCGCTTTGCGTGACGAAGCCGAACACCATGCTCAGCCCGAGGCCCGTGCCCTGTCCTTCGGCCTTGGTCGAATAGAACGGCTCGAACATGCGCGCCTTGACGCTTTCCGGCATATACCCGTGCCGTTGTCGGTGACGGCGAAGCGCACGTATTTCCCTGCCGGCAGCGCGACGCTGCCCGCTTCTTGCGCGCGGATGTCGACGTTGCCGACTTCGAGCAGGATGTGGCCGCCTTCGGGCATCGCATCGCGCGAATTGATGACGAGATTGAGCAGCGCGTTTTCGAGCTGATGGCGATCGACGTACACGTTCCATGCGTCGTCCGTTACCGACGTGTGCAGTTCGACGGATTCGGGCAGCGCGTGCTGAAGGAAATCGCACATGTCGCCGACCAGCTTCTGCGGTGTGACGACGGCCGGATTGAGCGGTTGCCGGCGCGCGAACGCGAGCATCTGCGACGCGAGCTTGCCGCTGCGCGCGACGGCGTCGCCGACCACGCGCAGGCGGCGCAGCAGTTTGGGATTGTCCTTCGACTTCAGCTCGATCAATTGCAGGTTCGCGGAGATGATTTGCAGCACGTTGTTGAAGTCGTGCGCGCCGCCGCCCGTCAGATTGCCGATGGCTTCGAGCTTCTGCACCTGACGAAAGCGCTCTTCGGCCTCGACGCGCGCGCCGACCGCTTCGGCGACGCGCTCTTCCAGCGTCTGCGTGAGCCTGAGCAACTTCTCTTCCGCGATCTTGCGTTCGTGAATGTCGATAAGCACGCCCGGCATGCGCAGCGGACGACGTTCGGCATCGAATTCGCAGCGCCCGTTCGACAGCGCCCAGCGAGACTTCGCTCATCGAGTCGCGCACGCGTGGGACGTCGTCGGGATGCAGGCGGCGCGCGAGCGTGTCGAACGGCAGTCCTTTCGGCGGCGGCGCAACGAGCGCGAAGCTGCGGGCGAAGCGTTCGTCGCCGCTGATGCGGTCGGCCGGAATCTCCCCCACCCAGGTGCCGAGCACGATGCCCGAGCTGAGCGCGAGCTGAAGCCGCTCGTTCGCTTCACGGTAGGCGCGCTCGGCGGCGTCGCGGCGCTGTTCCGCCAGGATCTGCCGGTGGTCTCGAACACGATGGAGATGACGCCGGCGGGCCGTCCGTCGTCGTCGACGGGGCTGTAATGCGGGTCCATTCAGACGTCTTCCGGCGCGCCGCTGCGATGCAGCGTCAGACGCTTGTCCGAGTACGAAAGGGTGGCGCCGGAGAGGCAGGTATCGACCACGTTGCGGTTGAAATCGGCGATCTCCGGCCAGCCTTCCTCGACGGACTTGCCGAACAGAAACGGATGCCGTCTGCCCGCGAAGCCCGCATACGTGTCGTTGTAGATCATCGTGCCGGCCTTGCCCCACAACATGACGAGCGGCACCGGCGAGGCAAGCAGCAGTTGCACGGCCGCACGCAGGCTCTTCACCATTGCCCGATGGGGCCGGGTGCCGCGCCGGACCAGTCGAACGCCGCGATACGTTGCGCCATCTCTCCGGACCAGCCATCGCAGCCGAAGGATGCTTCGGGCCAAATCGTTTCGAATTTCGTCGCGCGCAGGAGGTGGGTGAAGGCGTGCCGCGTGCCGTGCGCGGCTTTCTGTTTGGATTCGGCACTCCATGTTAGTTCAACGCCGCCGTCTTGCGCAGTCGGGTCGCGCGAACGCGGCGTGCGGATCGGGTCGCGAGATGTCCCAATGGCATGGTGAAATCGACGGTCACCACCTGGCGACGCCGAGCGGCTCCGTTAAAATCGGGCGCTTTCGCCTACCGGGGCTCGGCCCAAGGGAACGAGACGAGGACAGAAAAGCCTACGAACTCAAGGCCGCGGCGGCGCAGAAGGATGCCGAGGCATTCGCCGCGCTGGAGCGAGGCCGTCGCGAACTGATGCAGCACGTCGAACTGGCAGAGGCTCAGCACGCGAGCCTGATGCAGCAGGAAAAGGCCGCGCGTGAACTCGAAGAAGCGGTGAGCGCCGACCGCGCGGCCTTGCGCGAACGCGCAGGGCGCGATGGAAGAAACGGCGCAGGCGCATCGGCAGGCGGTCGCGGCCGTCGCCGATGCGCAGAAACATCACGACGACGCGCTCGCCGCACATGAACGCGCCAATGCGGCCATCGCGGAGAGCGATCTCGATCATCAGTCGACGTTGTATCGCGCGGATGTCGCGCGGCTCGAAGGCGCGCTCGCGTCGCAGGCCGCGCAGATCGAGATCGACGCGAAGAAGCTCAGGCGCCTGCGCGAGGTCGCCGAGCGCATCGTGCTTTTGCAAGCGCGCAAGGACGCGGCGCTCACGCGCATCGAGTACCGGCTGACGCAGCCGATCACGGTCGATGGCGTCGCGCTCGAAGACGATGGCGAACTGTGGCTCGAAGGCGAACGGACCTTCGCGCTGCGGGACTTGGCGAACTGATCGTGCGGCCCGGCGAGTCGAACCTGTCCGCGCTCGCCGACGAATGGCAGGCGCTGGACGGCGAACGCGCGTGCCTGTTGCGCGAACTCGGCGTGGCGAGTCTCGCCGAGGCGAGCGCGCGTCACGAACGCTGGCAGCAGCTCGAGAACGATCGCGCCAATCACGCGCGCGCTTGAACATCACGCGCCCAACGGCATCGACGCCCTGCGCGACCAGCTTGCGCAGATGCGCGCGCGCCTCGCAGCCACCGAGCAGCGTCGTGCCGGCCTGCCCGATGTCGCCGATGCGAAAAGCGCCTTCGATGCGGCACGAGTCGCGCTCGAACGCGCGCGTTCCACGCAGATGAACGCGTCCAAGGCGAAGGCGGCGGTCGGCGAACAGGCGGTGCGCGAGCGTCTCGCGGTCAACGAAGTGCGGCTCGCGGACCCCGACGCCGTCGCGCGCCGCCCGCAACGGCAATCGGATCTGGTCGAGAAAGCGCTGCTGCTCAAGGGCTACGCACGCGAACTCGACGAAGCGAGCAGGAAGATCGATGCCGCGCAGTTGCAGGATCCCGCAGCCGAGGCCAGACGCTTCGCGAAGTCCGCGGACATCCTGCGCAACGAGCAGACGGAACGCCAGAGCAAGATCGCGCAGTTGCGCGCGCGGCTGGAAGCGTTGGGCGCGTCGGGCATTGGCGAAAAGCTTGCACAGGCCGACGCGGCCATCGAGCAACTGATGCATCGCCACGCCGAACTGCGCCTGCGCGCGGATGCGCTATATCTGCTCGAAACCGTGCTCGTCGAGGAACGCAATACCGCCATCGCGACGCTGCGCGTGCCGCTGACCCAACGCCTCGGTCATTATCTGAAGCTCTGAAGCGCGTGTTTCCGGCAGGCGTTCTGTCACTCGACGACGGTCTCACGCCCGTCGCGCTGATGTGCGGCGATGCCGCCGAAGGCCTCGATTCGCTCAGCTATGGCACGCAGGAGCAACTGGGCATTCTCGCGCGGCTCGCGTATGCCGATCTGTTGCAAGCGGCGGGCCGCCCGACGCTGCTGGTTTTCGACGATGCCGTGGTGCATACTGACGACGCGCGCCGCGACGGCATCAAGCGCGCGTTGCTGGAAGCGACGAGGCGCCATCAGATTCTGGTGCTGACGTGCCATCCGGCGCACTGGGACGATCTCGGCGTGAAGCAGCGCCATCTCGCCGATCTGAAGGCGGTGTCGCTCGAGGCGCGGTAGAGGTCGCTCGTCGTCGGGCACGTCGAAGCCCGCGACGCGAACGATGCAAACGACGCCAAAGACGCTCAGCGCGCGTAAGCGAGCCGCGAGACCGCCGCGACGGTCGCGATGCCGAGCGCGGTCATCGCGACCGTCGCGCCGACGTGGATGACGATCTCGCCCGCCGCCCAGCCGAGCTTGCCTTGCTGGATGTCCGCGACGATTTCGGCGGAGAAGGTCGAAAAGGTGGACAGCCCGCCCATCAGTCCCGTGATGACGAAGAGCCGCCATTCGACGGCGATATCCGGCAGCCGCGCAAAGCACGCGATCGCCACGCCGATCACATACCCCGCGATGACATTGGCCACGAGCGTGCCGAGCGGAAGATCGGGAAAGAGCGTGTTGAGTTGCAAGCCGAGCACCCAGCGGAACAGCGAGCCGAGCGCGCCGCCGACGGCGACGGCGAGAATGGACGGGAACATGCGGTGAGCCTCCGGATGCGCACGATCTGGCGCATGACATAACGAACGCGCGTCGAAGGACGCGCGTCTCATGGGGCAGGCATCATCGGCTCGGCGGGGAGCGGTTAAGGAGAATGCCATCTCCTGCGGCGCAGTTTAACGCGGCATTGTTCAATGCTGCTGGTTCCATCGGCGGATCACGCGCACCTCGCGCCTGTTTGCCTAGCCGTTTCCAGCAGGCGATCGATCACGCCCTGCGCGCAGCGTCCGACATCCGCGAGATTCTTGCCTTCGGGAATCGGCGAATGCCACACCGACCAGTCCGCGATCTCCTTTCGGATATCCGCCGTCTTGCGTCCTTCGTAGACGCCGTAATTCCATTCGTGCAGATCCGGCTCGACCGAATTGACAAAGGTGGAGGTGCGGACGAAAACTTGGACTACCTGGAGGTAGTTCATGTACTCGTACGAAGACCGTCTCCGAGCGGTTCGGCTCTACTGGCTCTACTTAAAGTTGGGCAAGCGCATCAGAGCGACGATTTGACAACTGGGGTACCCGACAAAGAACTCTATTAAATTTTGACATCGCGAATACGAACAGTGTCAAGATTTACGGGCTGGCTACGCTCGTTCGCGGCCGAGGTATTCGACCGAACAGAAGAACGCGGCCGTCGATCATTATCAGAGCCATGACCGTTGTGCTGCTGCAACCTTGAGGGCGTTGGGATATCCGAGTTGCGGCACACTTGCAGCTTGGATCGAGGAACTTTTCCCAGGAATTGGAAAACGCATGGTTGGCAGAGCGGCGGGCGGCGTTCCGAAATCTCAGGAGGTAAAGCAGGCGGCAGTCATTGAACTGTGCACAAGAGAGGAAAGCGCACGCATAGTTGCCCAAAAGACAGGCGTAAGCAGGCCGACGCTATACAACTGGAAAAACAAGCTATTCAGTCGTAAGGTTCCGGCATCCATGAAACGGCATAAGAATCCAGCACCGACCCGTGAGCGGGCGGAACTGGAGCAACAGGTGGAATCGCTTCAACGCGACATCCACCAATTGCAACTCGAACACGATATCCTGAAGAAGGCGAATGAACTGTTAAAAAAAGCCTGGGC
>JAQFVI010000374.1:153-28234 GCA_029439495.1 Caballeronia sp. BR6202001590007 | reverse complement strand
GCCCGCGCGGCGCAGGCGCGCAGCGGCAACGGCATCGTGCGCGGCGGGCGGGGCATCGGCGAGCGCGCGCGATCCGGCGCGCGTCACCTGTCCTTCGATATCGAAGAGATCCTTGATCGAGACTGGAATGCCCGCGAGCGGCGACAGCGCGGTGCCCGCGCGGCGCAGCGCATCGTAGGCGTTGGCGGTGGCGCGGGCGTGCTCGGCGTCGACTTCGATGAAAACCGTCGAGCCTTGCCCCGCCGGATCGTCGATGCGCTCGAGCGCCGCATCGACGAGCGCGCGGCTGGTCGTGAGGCCGCTGTGCAGATCGGCGGCGAGTTGGGCGAGCGGGGCGAACTGCGGCGAGGTGGTCGGCATGGCGTCGTGCAGTGGCAGTGGGACGGCGGATGAAGTCGCCGATGATTGCGAGAGGCGGGCACGCGCGGAGCGCATCGCGCTGCTTGCCGCTTGCTCCGGCGCGGTGGTCCGGTGCCCGAAATGCCTGCCATTCTATGCCAGCGCCATCGTCCCTACCCGAAACGTCTCGCGCGGCTGCCGTTTCGGCGCCGACCTCAAGATGGTGCGGGAATAGTGCTGCAATGTCGCTTGGCCGAGATAGCGATCGAACACCGACGCCACATTGCGCACTAGCATTCGTCCGGCGGGCAGCACGGGAAGCGCGTCGCCCGACAGATCGACGAGGCCGTTGTCGGCCATCGGCGCGAGACGCGTGAGTTCGTCCGCGAACGCGACGCGAAAATCGATGCCGTGTGTGCGTCCGATGTCCGCGAAATCGAGCGTGCCGCCGCACATCACGCGCATGATCAGCTCGCGCCGCAACGCATCGTCGGCCGACAGGCGCACGCCGCGCGCGATGGCGAGCCGTCCGCGATCGATGGCGTCGGCGTAGCTCGCGAGATCGCGCGCGTTCTGCGCATAGACGTCGCCGACCTTGCCAATCGACGACGCGCCGATGCCGATCAGATCGCAATCCGCATGCGTGCTGTAGCCCTGAAAATTGCGCTGGAGCTTGCCTGCGCGCCAAGCCCTTTGCCAGCTCGTCGTCAGGCAACGCGAAGTGATCCATGTCGATGTACACATAACCCGCGTCGCTCATGCGCTCGATTACGCGTTCGAGAATCGCTACGCGCACGGCGGGCGAGGGCAGCGCGGCCTCGTCGATCAGACGCTGCATCTTGAAGAGCGCGGGCATGTGCGCATAGCCGAACACCGAGACGCGATCCGGCCGCAGATCTACGATGGCGTCGAGCGTGTGCGTGAAGCTCGCGACGCTCTGATGCGGCAGGCCGTAGATCAGATCGACGCTCACCGACTTGAAACCGTGCGCGCGGCGTGCAGCACGGCTTCGGTCATCGCGCGCGGCTGGACAAGGTTCACGGCGCGCTGCACGCGTTCGTCGCAGTCCTGCACGCCGAGGCTCAGCCGATTGAAACCGAGTTCGCGCAACAGCGCGATCGTGTCGGCCGACGCCTCGCGGGGGGCGATTTCGATCGAATATTTGGCGCGTTCGTCGGATACGATCGCGAAATGGTCGGCGGTCGCGGCCATGAGTTCGCACATTTCGCCGTGCGACAGGAACGTCGGCGTGCCGCCGCCCCAGTGCAGTTGCGTGACGGGGCGCGCGGTATCGAAGAGCGCGGCCTGCATTGCAAGTTCGCGCTTCATGCGATCGAGGTACGGGCGGGCATGTGCGCGGTTCCTGGTCGCAATCTTGTTGCAGCCGCAATAGAAGCAGACCGTGTCGCAGAACGGAATGTGAAAGTATAGCGAGAGATCAGCGTGCGGATCGCCTTCGCTCGCCGCGCGCGCGTAGTGCGCGGATCGAAACCGTCGGTGAACTGCACGGCGGTCGGATAGGACGTGTAGCGCGGGCCGTTGGCGCCGTAGCGTTCGAGCAAGTCGGGGCGAAAGAGCGTATCNGCTTCCTTACGCGCTATCGCCGCAGTCGTTTGACGAAGATCAAGGAAAGAAATGGGAGAATGCGCAGGTTCCGATCGTCTTGCCCTGCCTGCGTTGCTGTCTATGCCCATGTCCGCCGCTCTTTCATCGCCCCATGCGTGCCGTGAAGCGTGCGGCGCATGCTGTATCGCGCCGTCGATTTCGAGTCCCATTCCGGGCATGCCAAACGGCAAGCGCGCGGGCGAGCGCTGCGTTCAACTGGACAACGATCTGCGCTGCCGGATTTTCGGCGATCCCGCGCGGCCGGCGTGCTGCGGCGGCCTGCAGCCGTCTCACGAAATGTGCGGCGACACGCGCGAATTCGCGATGACGTGGATCGCGCGGCTCGAACACGAAACGCAACCGCATTGACATTTCCCGGTCCAAGCCCGGAACAAAAACAAGGAGGACCTCGCATGACCCGTCGTACCGCGCCGCCACGGCGCCGGTTTCTGCTCGCCGCGCTCGCCGTGTGGCCGGCATTCGCCATTGCTCCCGCGGCGCGCGCCGCAAAGATGTTTCACTTCATTCCCGATCACTACGATTTCGCGACCCGGCAGGTGCAGGACACCGTCGCGCGCAAGTTTCCGATTCAGCGCACCGCGTCGCAGATCTTCGATGTCGTGCTGAGCAATCCGGTCGTCGGCATGGCGCCCGATCGCAACCGCGTGACCGTGCACGTCGATGCGCGACTCGCGACGCCGTTCATGCCGAATCCGGTCAGCGGCGCGTTTACGCTCTTGACGCAACTCGCTTACGATCCGCAAACGCGCTCGGTCGTGCTCGTGCAGCCGGGCGTCGACGATTCGCAGTTCACCGGCGACGCCGCGCCCTACAACCAGCAGATCGCATCGGCCGGCGCGCTGCTCGCCGCGCAGTTGCTGGACCGCTATCCGATCTACACCTTCAAGCCCGAAGAACTCCAGTTCGCCGGTGTGTCTTACGAACCTGGTACAATCACAGTCCTTACAAAATCCATACGTTTCCAAATCGTCGAGAAGTAAGTCGAAAACTCGGACGCGATGCTTCAAACCAACGGCTTCAACAGCGAACAAGGGCTGAAGGATGGACTGGATATTGATGGTTAAGGCGCTCGTGCTGGGCGTCGTGGAGGGCTTGACCGAGTTTCTGCCGGTGTCCAGCACCGGACACCTCATCGTCGCGGGAAGTTTGCTGAACTTCACCGACGCGCAATCGAAAACTTTCGACGTCGTCATTCAGTTCGGCGCGATTCTCGCGATCTGCTGGGAATATCGCGCGAAGATCGGCTCGGTCGTCACGGGTCTGCCGACGCGTCCCGACGCGCGCCGCTTCACGCTCAACGTGATCATCGCGATCATTCCCGCCATCGTGCTCGGACTGATGTTCGAGAAGGCCATCAAGTCGGTGCTGTTCTCGCCGGTGCCGGTGTCGGTGGCGCTGATCGTCGGCGGCATCGTGATTCTGTGGGCCGAGTCGCGCCAGCGCGATCGTCAGACGCCCGTGCGCGTGCATTCGGTCGACGATCTCACGCCCGCGGATGCGCTCAAGGTCGGTCTCGCGCAATGTTTCGCGCTGATTCCCGGCACCTCGCGCTCGGGCGCGACGATCATCGGCGGCATGCTGTTCGGCCTCGAGCAGCGCGTCGCGACGGAATTCTCGTTCTTCCTCGCGATCCCCATCATCTTCGGCGCGACGATCTACGAAATGGCGAAGTACTGGAAGACGCTGACGGTGAACGACATTGGCCTGTTCGCTATCGGGTTGATCGCGGCGTTCGTCAGCGCATTCGTCTGCGTGCGTTGGCTGCTGCGCTACGTGGCGTCGCACGATTTCTCGGCGTTCGCGTGGTATCGGATCGGCTTCGGGCTGCTGATTTTGATCGTCGGCTATAGCGGCGGACTGAGCTGGGCGGACTGACGACGCATTGCGCGTGCTTTTCGCGGGCTTTCATGCGACGACGCCACGGGGAACCGTGGCGTCGTCGTTTTCATTTGCGGCGGAAGACCAGATCCCACACACCGTGCTCGAGGCGCAAGCCGCGCTTCTCGAATTTCGTCACCGGCCGGTAGTCCGGGCGCGACGCGTAGCCGGCGGCTGCGTCGGCGGTGTTCACGAGCGCGGGTTGGGCCGACAGGACTTCGAGCATCTGTTCGGCGTAGTTCTGCCAGTCGGTCGCGAGATGCAGATAACCGCCCGGCCTGATGCGCGAGACGAGCTGCGTGACGAACTTCGGCTGGATCAGGCGGCGCTTGTGATGCCGCGCCTTGTGCCACGGATCGGGAAAGTAGATGTGCACGCCGTCGAGGCTCGCGGGCGCGATCATGTGTTCGAGCACTTCGACCGCGTCGTGCTGAAGGATGCGGATGTTGCCGAGTTCCTGCTCGCCGATCAGCTTGAGCAGCGCGCCGACGCCCGGTTCGTGCACTTCGACGCCGATGAAGTCGTCGCCTGGACGCGCCGCCGCGATCTCCGCGGTCGTCGCGCCCATGCCGAAGCCGATTTCGAGCACGCGCGGCGCTTCGCGGCCGAAGATCGCTTTCCAGTCGGCGGGCTGCGGCTCGTACGGGACGACGAAGCGCGGGCCGAGCGTGTCGATCGCGCGCTGCTGGCCGGGCGACACGCGTCCGGCGCGGGTCACGAAACTGCGGATGCGGCGATGGTGCAGCGTGGACACGTCTGCGGATGTGTCGGCGGCCGCGTGGTCGTTCACGCGGTCGAAAGGGGCTTGAGCGGGAAGCTCGTTCGAATCGGAATCGTGAGTCATGGCGAGGCGGCGCAAAAACTAAAAAGCCGCCCGAAGAAAGGCGGCTTCTGCTTCAGATGCTGTTCGGATGCTGGAGCGGGCGATGGGAATCGAACCCACGTCTGTAGCTTGGGAAGCTACGGTAATAGCCATTATACGACGCCCGCGAAAGTCGACCATTTTAAGCGCAACGCCCGCGGCCACGCAACGCGGCCGCGTCATGGCGTTCGCTTCGTCAAATGCCGAAGAGCGTCATCGACACCGCAGCGCGCGTGACCACCATCAGCAGCACCTGCATGATCACGAACAGCAGGATCGGCGACAGATCGATGCCGCCCAGACGCGGCAGGATGCGCCGCAGCGGATCGAGAAACGGCGCGGTGATCTGATACAGCAGCGGCATCGTGGGCGACTGCGGATTCAGCCACGACAGCAGCGCCATCAGAATCGTCACCCAGATGATCAGATTCAGCGCCCACTTGACCACGGTCAGCAGCGCGACGAGGAGGATCATCTGCAGCATCAGCGTCGGATCGACGCCGGCCAGCACGATCATCATCAGCAGCACCACAT
This sequence comes from Caballeronia sp. BR6202001590007, assembly GCA_029439495.1. Taxonomy (GTDB): domain Bacteria; phylum Pseudomonadota; class Gammaproteobacteria; order Burkholderiales; family Burkholderiaceae; genus Caballeronia. Next base: position 22,995 of record JAQFVI010000374.1, on the reverse strand, counting down.
AGACGAGCGCCGCGATATACGCCGCAAGCAGGGTCGCCCAGTCGATCTTGCCGCCGGGCAGGATCTTGCGCAGCGGCAGGACGATCCAGTTGGTCGCCTGCATCACGGCATTCGACACGGGGTTGTAGGGCGGCATGCGCACGACTTGCATCCATGCGCGCAGCAGCAACGTCGCGCCGAACAGAGTGAACAGGGTATTGAGCAGAAAACGGGCGACTTCGCCGAACATCTCGGGTCCTCTTGATTGCGTGCGCGGCGTCGGCTGCGGCCTGGTCGATGAACGAAAAGAAACGGAAGAGAGCGCCGCCGTCAGCGCGCGATGCGCGCCGCGTACGAAGCGCCGGCATCGAAAGCGAAGCGGCCACGCATGCGGCGCGATACATCGAAACGGATCATGATCATTGTTCGTTCTCATGACTGGATGTCATGTCTGGCCGCGACGATGCACCCCGCATCGGCCGACGGGACGTGTTTTTGGTTTCCGGCGCTTTCGATTCCCCGCCTATCCGCGCTGCGGGATGGGGCGCCGGAGTCACCATATCATGGCTTGAAGACCGCTTGTGGACCGCGTGAAGCAAGGCGCGAGCCTTTGGCGGACGGCTTTATAGAAAGCTAATAGAAATATAATAGAAAGAATATTCGCACTTGTCGGCAAGCGATAAAAACCCTAGTGTTGCCATTTCGAGACGGTCGGGGAAGGCGCATTTCACGCAAAACTGGCAGGATACGAAAACGAATTTAGAAACGTGAAAATCAGACGGGGCTGAAAAAAGCACCGCGAATTGACATCTGCGACGGGGCCGATGCAGTTAGAACGAGAGAAACAATTTGCCGCAAAAGCGAAGATCGGCGTCGCGGTTTTACCGAAAGCGCGGGCCGATGTTTTTGCGTAAGTGCGGTTGAGCACACATCGGTCGGCGCAGCGTTTCCTTGCGAACATCGATGCTCGAACAGGACGCGAAATGAAATACTAAAGACAAGACGATTTCAACGGGAAAGGCCGAAAAGCCCAGACGCAGCCGGCAGCGCTTTCATTCGCTACGTTCGGAGGTTGCCATGAGCATTTTCTCTTATCGAAAGCATTTGCGATTCTTGAGCCAGCCGCAGCGCCGCCGCTGGTGGGACCAGAAGAAGCGTTTGACGCCGTGCGTCGTGATCGGCGGCGCTTATGTTCCTCCGAATGTCACGCGCGAATTCGCGTACATAAAGGTGGGTTGAGCGACACACGCTAAATACCGCGACGAAGTTTCGAAGCCCCGTCCAGCTGTTCGCTGGGGGGCTTTTTTGTCATTTGTAAGTTTGCGTTACTTCCTTTGGATGCATGGAACCAGGAAATCGGCACTTACCGCATCGACGCGGCTTTCGGCTCTGCCGTCACGCTGGAAAACTTGCAATTTGCAACAAATGGTTTCTGCAACGACTGTGCTTTTTCGATAGATTGATTTTATACTATCGTCCGCGCCGGGCTGAACCGGCCGGAATGAGCGAGGAGGATGAAAGTGAAAAAGATCAGTCCGCTACTCGTCGCCATTGCGCTCGGTGCCAGTTTCGCCGGTGTTGCGCAGGCGCATGTTTCCGTCGGCGTGGGCATCGGGGTGCCCGCTTATCCGGTGTATTCCGCTCCGCCGCCCGTGTATTACGCGCCGCCTCCGCCGCCGGTCGTTTATGCACCGCCGCCCGCGGTCGTCGTCGGTGGTTATGGCGGCGGTTATGGGTACTACGGTCCCCGGTATTACAGGCACGGCTATTACCGTCACGGGCCGGGATACTGGCATCGTTGATACGAGCCGTACAAAAAAGGGGCGCATTAGCGCCCCCTTTTTATTGGGGAGATCACGCAGATCACGACGCCGCGTGCACGATCACGCCATACGCGAAATACGCGAAATACGCGAACAACAGCGCCGACAACACATGACAAGCGCGCAGCAACTGCGTCCTCGCGCGCTTGCGCCCGTGACTCGCAAGCGTGCAGATGAAAATCGTCCATCCGAGCCCGCCGCAGAAAAAGCCGATCTAGAAACAGCGATGCGCTCGTCGCGCTGCTCGCGCTGGCCTTGGCGATCAGCGCGCCGCCGAAGCACTGCATCAGCAACGTGCAGAAGCGGCCTTCGCCCGCGACGAGTTCGGGATGCTTTGTCATCGCGTCGAAGATGCGCGCGAGCGGCGTGCCCGCGGGCGCATCCGCGATGGTCGCGTACAGGCGCGCGAGGCGGTCGAGCGGGAAGGCCGGTGTCGGCAGATTGCAGCCGTCGATGGCCCATTCCATTGCACGGCGTCTTCGTCGAGGCCGATCGCGCGCGCCATCGTGCGCTTCACATGGGCCTGCAGCGGATGCTCGGGCAGTGGTAGCCGTCGAGCGGCGCGTTCATCGCGCGGGTGCCCGCGAGCATGCCCGCATGCTTGCCGGAGCAGTTGCTGCACACGGGCGTCGGCGTGAAGTCGCGTTTGATCCAGCCGCGCAGCACGGCATCCGAGATCGGCCTCGTCGAAACCGAAGCGCTCCAGCGCGCCCGTTTCCATCACCGCGAGGGCCTGCACGGGCTTGGCGGCCGAGCGCGGCAGCGTCACGCGATGCGGATCGCCGAACGCATTAGCAGGCGTCCGTTCGCATCGACGGCGGCGACGTGCGCCGCGTGCGTGTTCTCGACGACATCGCCGCGGTAGAGGGTGGCGGCGATCATGGCTTGTCCAGTTCGATTTCGGTCCACAGGGCATCGACGCGGCGCTTGACGTCCGCGTCCATGACGATCGGGCGGCCCCATTCGCGCGAGGTCTCGCCGGGCCACTTGTTGGTCGCGTCGAGTCCCATCTTTGAGCCGAGCCCCGCCACCGGCGACGCGAAATCGAGATAGTCGATCGGCGTGTTGTCGACCATCACCGTGTCGCGCACGGGATCGACGCGCGTGGTGATCGCCCAGATCACTTCCTTCCAGTCGCGCACGTCGACGTCTTCATCGACGACGACGATGAACTTCGTGTACATGAACTGCCGCAGGAAGCTCCAGACGCCGAACATCACGCGCTTGGCGTGGCCGGGGTAGCTCTTCTTCATCTGCACGATCGCCATGCGATAGCTGCAGCCTTCGGGCGGCAGATAGAAGTCGGTGATTTCGGTGAACTGCTTCTGCAGCAGCGGCACGAACACTTCGTTGAGCGCGACGCCGAGCACGGCCGGCTCGTCGGGCGGTTTGCCGGTGTAGGTCGAGTGGAAGAGCGCGTCGCGGCGCATCGTGATGCGCTCGACGGTGAAGACCGGAAACCACTCCTGCTCGTTGTAGTAGCCGGTGTGATCGCCGTAAGGGCCTTCGAGCGCATGCTCGTATTGCGCCGACGCCCCCGCCGACGGATGCGGCGGCGCGCCCGCGGGCGCGGGCGGCACGGCGCCGTCGCGCGGATAGATGAAGCCTTCCAGCACGATCTCCGCGCGCGCGGGCACCTGCAGCGTATCGACGCCCGGCGTCATGCACTTGGCGAGTTCGGTGCGCGAGCCACGCAGCAAGCCGGCGAACTGATATTCGGACAGCGAATCGGGCACCGGCGTCACGGCGCCGAGGATCGTCGCAGGATCCGCGCCGAGAACGACCGCGACCGGATACGGCTTGCCGGGATGCGCGAGCGCGAACTCGCGGAAATCGAGCGCGCCGCCGCGATGCGCGAGCCATCGCATGATGAGCTTGTTGCGGCTGATCAACTGCTGCCGGTAGATGCCGAGATTCTGGCGCGGCTTGTTCGGACCGCGCGTCACGGTGAGGCCCCAGGTCAGGAGCGGGTCGGCGTCGCCGGGCCAGCAGGTCTGGATTGGCAGGCGGCCGAGATCGACGTCCTTGCCTTCCCAGACGATCTCCTGGCAAGGCGGCGAGCCGACCGTCTTCGGCGCCATGTCCCACACGGCCTTGGCGAGCGACAGCAGCTTGCCCGCGTCCTTCAGGCCCTTGGGCGGCTCGGGTTCCTTGAGCGCGGACAGCAGACGCCCGACATCGCGCAGCGAACTCAGCGCGGCGACGTCGCTGCCGAGGCTCGCATCTGCGCCGGCCTGCGCGTCGGTTTCGATGCCCATGCCGAGCGCGACGCGCCGCGTCGTGCCGAACAGATTGGCGAGCACGGGCATGTCGTGGCCGGTGGGCTTTTCGAAGAGCAGGGCGGGACCGCCGGCGCGCAGTACGCGGTCGGACAATTCGGTGATTTCGAGAACGGGAGAGACAGGCTGCCGAATGCGGCGCAGCTCACCGAGCGCTTCGAGGCGGGCGGTGAAGTCGAGCAGGTCTTTGTATTTCATCGAAGATCTTGTTTGGACTCGAGGGCGCCCGGCGAAGTACCAGAGAGATGCCGGAGCAGGAGCGGAACGGCTACGCGCAAAGCGATTGTCGATTTTACCTAGGAGTGCGTCGGTACGTTCGATGACATTCGGCGAAATCTGCTGGAAACCGGCCTTCGAGTGTGCAGCGACCCGCAAAACACGGCTTCTTTATAACTGTAAGTAATTTAAACAGCGACGTATAGCATTGACGGATCATTTAACCCTGCTAAAATTACTTGACGCTGATTGCAGATTTTGCAACTTTTTACCTCTGCCTTAGGTCTTTCTTCAGACGCACATGCGTCGCCTGCGCCGATTCTTGCCGGCGATACATGGCTGTTGGTTGTCACTGCCGGCGTTTTTCAGCGCCGGTTTTTCGCGTGGAAGGCTATCTGCGCACTCAGGGCATGTCATTCGTGCCGCGCACACCGGGCGCAACATGCCGGTTCGGCCTTCCAGACGGCGCATGCCGTATCCCCGATGCCGCTACGCTTGCTGCGCGCGAGCGGTGTCTGATTTGCGTATCAATATCAAATATGGGCTTATTCGTATTCATCTGCGCTAATCATGCAACATTGGGAGCATCGATGAACGCTTCAACCTGGTGGGGTTCTGACACCCGTACTGTGCAGGTCGTGCGCATTGCTGTCCGTCGCGGACGCCGTTTGAGTCAACATTTATTCAGCTTAATTGGCGGTATCGCCGTAGTAGCGGCGCTGTTCATCTGGTTGCTGCCCTCGTGCGCACCACGCTCGCCGCAAGGGTCATGTCTTTCGTGTCTGCGGCGGTTTAGGCGGGTCCGGCGCGTCTTCTGTCGGGTCAGCCACTCCCCGCTTTCTCGGCGATGCGCCTGCTCCCGTCACGCCGTCGCTCGGCGCGGCCGCAAGCGACGACAGCAGCACGCATCAACTGACCGGCGGCATTAGTCTTGCCTTGTCGTCCAACGGACTCGATCCGCGCACGATGCTGTCGATCGGCATGCTCGCCAGCGCGATCCCCCTCGCTGCGCGTGGTCGCGAATGCCCGCGACGATCGCGTGCTCGTCTCAACCCGCGAACAGCCGAACAGCAATTCGTCGCCTCCTTCATCGCACAGCGCTATCGCGTCGCGCAGGAACCGGTCAGCGTACTCGTGCGCGCCGCCTTCGATACGGGCCGCGAAGTCGGTCTCGATCCGCTGCTGCTTTGTATCCGTCAGCGCATCTCGTGTTGACAGGACGTCGATCAGATATCCACGATTTTCTGCAGTAGACTGTACGAGGTGCGCCAGTGTCCTTCGGAGTCTGTCACCGCGATCGACGCCGTTTTCGAGTTCAACCTGACGACGGTGTCAACTCGCTCGTTCAGATGTTTGTCGGTGAATCCCACGGTGTCGCCGATGAAGAATTCTTCGGGTCGTGGGCGCGGCGGTGGCGCTTCGTTTTGAATCGGGGCTGCGGTGGCATCGAAGAGGATCGCCGCATATAACACCGCCCATCGGCGGCGAGTTATGTTGTCCTGCACGACCGCTTGCGTATGTCGCAGCTCGGTGATGGTACCTTCTAAGGGAGGTCCCATCGGATTGTCGCCGACGTATCTGACAGTCATGCCGATGCCGGTCTCGCTTGCCTCATCCACAACGCGCTGCGAGAGTTCGGCCGGATTCGCATGGCGGCTGTCGTCCGCCGCGTGATGCACGTAGTGAAATTCGCAGACGGACGTATAGCCCGCCTTGAGCATCTCGACATAGAGCCAGCGCGCGATCGCGCCGAGCGTGATGCGCGCGGCGAAGCGGTACATCAGATCGCGCCAGCTCCAGAAGCTGTCCGTCGGATTCGCGCGATATTTGGTGAGTCCGGCCATCGCGCGCTGAAACGCGTGCGAATGTAGATTCGGCATGCCGGGGATCACCGGTCCCGCCGCGCAGACGGCGTCCGCAGGCGCATCGCGCACATCGGGCGTGACGGCGACGAGCATGCCCGCGTCGTTCCATTCGAGCAGCACGTCGCTGCGCCAGCCCTCGGGCAGCAGTGCGTGCGCCGCGAAGAACATTCTAGTCGGTGAATTCATGGATGACCTTCGGGGAAAACCTTCATGCCCGCGACAACACCGCTTGCAGGAACGAGCGCGTGCGCGGCTGCGTCGGCGTCGAAAAAATCTGCGCGGGCGGATCTGCCTCGACGATCTCGCCGCCGTCCATCACGACGACGACATCCGCCACTTCCTTCGCGAAGCCCATTTCATGCGTGACGACGAGCATCGTCATGCCTTCGGAGGCAAGCAGCTTCATCACCTGCAGCACTTTGCCGATGAGTTCGGGATCGAGCGCGGACGTGGGTTCGTCGAAGAGCATGACGCGCGGCTGTATCGCCAGCGCCCTCGCGATCGCGACACGCTGCTTCTGGCCGCCCGACAGGCTCGCGGGCATCGCATGCGCTTTGTGTTCAAGGCCGACCTTCTTGAGCAGCGCGAGCGCGGCCGCTTCGGCATCGGCCTTCGACGCGCCACGCAGCATGCGCGGACCGACGGTGATGTTGTGCAGCACCGATAGATGAGGAAACAGGTTGAAGGACTGAAAGACCATGCCGACTTCGGTGCGCAACGCGTTGAGCGCGCGGTCCTTGAGCATCGCGCCGTGATCGACGAGGCGATGTTCGCAGATATCGATCGTCCCGCGCTCGGGCTGCTCGAGCCCGTTGCAGCAGCGCAAGAACGTGCTCTTGCTGGAACCGCTCGGCCCGATCACGACCACGACCTGACTCGGCTGAATATCGAAGTCGATGCCGTTCAATACGCGATGCGCCCCGAACGACTTCGTGAGTTCGCGAATGCTGACGATGGGTTGAGCGCCGTTCATTGCACCATGCCTCCTGCGCGCAGCCGTCGCTCGACGCGGTGAAGAATGTAGTTGGTCGTCTGCGTGAGCACGAGATAGACGAGGGCGATCATGAGATACACTTCCAGCGACCGGTACGACACACTGATGATCTTCTGGCCTTCGTGCATCAGATCGTGAATGGTCAGCAGCGACACCAGCGCCGAGTTCTTGATCAGCGCGATGAACTCCGTTGCCCAGTGGCGGAATCATGCGCACGACGGCCTGCGGAAGAATGATCGCGCGCATTGCCTGTCCCGACGACATGCCGATGGAGCGCGCCGCCTCCATCTGCCCGCGATCCACCGACTGAATCGCGCCGCGCACGATCTCCGACACATATGCCGCCGAATACAGGCCGAGCCCGAGCATGCCGCACACGAACGCGGGCAGCAGGATATCGAACTGCGGCAGGCCGAAGAACAGCAGGAACAACTGCACGAGCAGCGGCGTGCCGCGAAAGAAGATCAGATACCCGGTGCAGAAGCCATAGACGAGGCGCCGCTGCGGCGCAAGCCGGCCGATGCCGATCAGGAGCCAGAGCAGGCAGGAGAGCACGAGTCCGGCGGCGGTCACTTCGACCGTCACCAGCGCGCCGTGCGCGATATCGGCCCATCCGGCGATGGCCGGCGTGAAGTCGAGTTGCATGGTCAGGTCCGCCGAATCACTTCGCGCGGGTGGTGGTGCCAGCGCTCGCGCTGAACCACTTCTGCACGATGGCGTCGTACGTGCCGTCCGCCTTGATCTTCGCGAGCGCGGCATTCATCTGGTCGCGCAACTGCGGTTGGTCCTTGCGCACCGCGATGCCGTACGCTTCCGTCGTCAGCTCTTTGTCGAGCACGCGAAAGCCGGGACGCGTGCGTGCAAGCTGGAATGCGGCGGGCTTGCCCGTGACGGCGGCATCCGCGCGGCCGATGCCGACGAGATCGAACATCTCCTGATTCTTTTTCACTTCCACGCGCTGTACTTGCGGATAGTTGTCGCGCAGGAAGTTCACCGATTTCGTGCCGACCTGCACGGTCACCTTCTTGCCGTTGAGATCGGCGAGCGTCTTGATCGGCGAATCCGTCTTGACGAGCGCGGACAGGCCGCCCGCGAAGTACGACTGCGTGAAATCGACGACCTGCGCGCGTTCCGGCGTGATGTAGATGCCCGAGATGTAGATGCCCGAGATCGCCGCATCGAAGCGATGCGTGACGAGGCCCGGAATCAGCCCCTTGAAGTCGATGTCGGTCCACTGGACCTGCTTGCCCATGGTCTTGGCGAGCGCGTTCATGATGTCGATGTCGAAGCCCGTGCGCTGGCCCTTGTCGACGAATTCCATCGGCGGGAAGGTGGCATCGGTTGCGACGTTCAGCACGTTCGAATCTTGCGCGCGGGCGGTGCCCGGCAGGACGGCGGCCATTGTCGCGATGCCGAGGCTCGCGGCAAAAGAAGGTTCTTCAGTTTCATCGTGTGGGCTCCAGGAGGTGTGGTCAGTCGTTGAGTAGAATGCAGGTGGCTTGCAGCCGGCTGGAAATGGCGTTGGCGGTGCGGACGGTCCAGTCGGCGAGCTGCTGTTCGCGGCCCGCGCTGGGTCGTCGCCGGCGAACTGACGTTCGAGCGTTTCGACGCGCGTTTTATCGGCCATGAACGCGAGCAGCGACTTCGCCAAGGCACCCGCACGCAACGGCAGCGCGCGGCCTTTCTCGAACGAGCAGCGCAGCGACTGCGTGCTTTCGATTATTTCGAGGCAGATCACCTGACCGTTCACGGCGACGATCAGCCCGACGCTTTCCTGCGTCGTGCGCGAGAGCTGCATCATGCTGTCGCGGCTCGCCTCGACCAGCATCGAGTTGACGTCGAAGCCGAGCGCCAGTTGAAGGCTGATGAAGGCTGATGGACCGGGCGCGTAGTAGCCCGCGTCGTCGGTGACGAAGCCCCAGCATGGCCTTGCCGTGGTTGGCGAGCGCGGACAGCACGAGCAGCAGGCGTTCGGCGCCGGTGACGCTGGGTTCGGTTTTCACGGTCGTTCGGGTAATTTGGGGAATGGCAATGCAGATGACACGCAGGATGCTATGCAGCTCCCGCTGGACAAAAATATCATTCCCATGGAGCGAGAATCACGGGCTAGGGTTTACACGCTGAATGATGCGCTCCCGTACGTTCCTTCTCAACCCTTCGGACCGCCGCGCATCGCGAGCGCGACGCATCGTTTCGCGAGCACGTCGGTGGGATCGACAAGATGCACGCGCCGTCCGCTCGCGCCGATGTATTCGCCCTGCGGCAGCAAAATTGGAAGCTCGGTGTAGCCGAGCACGATCACTTGCGCGCCCCGCTCGATCAGGCCCTCGACGGCCGCCGCGATATCGTCCTGGCACTGCCCGCGCGTAAATTCCGCTTTCACGCCGGCGGCGCCGTAGATCGCTTCCATCACGCGCGCCTGCAAGGCGGGATCAGGCGTGAGTTGCCGTAGCCCCTGCGATTCGAGTTCCTTTCGATACACGCCGCTCTCGATCGTGCCCGAGGTCGCGAGCACACCGATGTCGCACACATCCGGAAAGGCTTCGCGGAGATGGCGCACGGTCTCGCCCAGCATGTTGACGATGGGAATGCGCAGATGCGGCTGAATGCGTTCGACGAAGGCATGCGCGGTATTGCACGGAATCGCGATCAGGTCCGCGTCGCCGTCTTCGAGCTTGCGGCATGTCGCGTAGAGCGAGATGGTCGGGTCCGCGCCGTCGCCGACGAGATGTTCCGTGCGATCGGGAGGAATCTGCGCATTCTGTTCAACGAGGATCCGGATGTGATCCTGATCGCGCGCGGCGGGCGTGTTGCGCACCACCTTGTCGAGAAGGTCCCACGCCGCCACCGGTCCCACGCCGCCGCCGCCCTTGCACGTCGTCCGCGACGCGCCCGCCGGGGCGTGCATCACATGTTGCGCGTAGGCGTGGTTCGAATCGATGAGCGGCACGCCAGGCTCGCCGATTTCGTCCGCCACGAGCGCGATTTCAGTCAGGCCCGCGACGATCACGTCGGCGCCCTGCGCGGTCAGATCCGCGCAGGCGGCGCGCAGCAGTTCGACGAGCCTGCCGCGCAGATTGCCGCGCTTGATGCCTTCGGTGCCGTAGATCGCCTCCGTAACGAGGTCGATGCTATCGACGGGGCGCGGATGAATCACGTCGAAAGCGGGTGCGTCGAAATAGCGCTCGAAAAGCCGGTTGTCGCGAACATGGTCGGAAGCGAGCATGCCGATGCGCCTCGCATGTGGCAGCTTGCGCACGACATGCAGCCGGACGGCCTCCACCATATCGACGATCGGCAAGCGCGTGTTCGTCTTCAGTTCGTCGATGAAGGTATGGCTCAGAAAGCACGGCAGCACGACTTCGGTGACGCCGCGCCGCTCGAAGTCGCGGATCATGTCGAAGATATAGAGCTTGCGGGCTGTCGTCGCCGCGCTGCCGATGCCCGAGTCGTCAAACGGACGCTGCTCGAAGATCACGTCGGCATGGTCGAGATCGGACGCGGCGGGCGTGGCCTTGACGAGCTTGAAGAACACGTCCGCGCTGCCGAGTGGACCAAGTCCGCCGACGGTGCCGAGCCTGCGCCGGCCGTTGCTGTCGGGACGATTCATCGCGCTTCGATCTCGGGCTGGCGGAACTCGGTTTCCTGCGTCGAGCTGCGCTTCGCTTCGCGGCTCGTTTCCCACTTGGCGATCACGGGGCGGTGGCAACGCTGTTGCCGATCACATTGTCATCGTGCGGCCCATGTCGAGCAACTGATCGATCGCGAGCACCAGCGCGACGCCGTCGATCGGCAGATGAAACATATCGGCGCGACGGCGGCCACCACCACGACGGAGCCGCGCGGCACGCTCGCCATGCCCTTGCTGCTCAGCATCAGGATCAGCAGCATGAAGATCTGCTGCGACAGCGGCATGTCCACGCCGAAGGCCTGCGCGATGAAGATCGCCGCGAAGGCCTGATACATCATCGAGCCGTCGAGGTTGAACGCATAGCCGAGCGGCAGCGTGAAGTCGATCACCTTTTTGTCGACGCCGAACCGTTCGAGCTGCTCGGTGAGACGTGGATACGCGGCTTCGCTGCTCACGGTGGAGAAGGCGATCATCGCGGGCTCGCGCACGGCGAGCAGCAGCGTCCAGATGCGCTTGCCGAGAAACAGATGCCCGATCGCGATCAGCATCGCCCACAGCACGACGAGGCCGAGATAGAACGACGCGNGCACGCCGAACGGCGCCGCGCGCATCACGTAGTGGGTGAGACGCAGCATCACCGGCACCATGCCGTCGATCGCCTGGATGACGATCGCGACGCGCGGATCGCGCTTGAGCGCCGACAGGCCGATGCCGAGGAACACCGAGAACACGAGAATTTGCAGGATGTCGTTGCGGGCCATCGCGTCTAGCAGGCTCGTCGGAAACGCATGCGTGAGCACGTCCTTGACGTTGAGCGCGGCCGTGTCGAGGCCGATCGACAGCGATATCAGCGACGCGCTGACGAACCAGTCGACCGAGCGCAGCCCGATGCGTCCGACGTCGTCGCCGCCGTCCATGTCCGCGAGGCCCGAGACGAGCGTCGCGAACACCAGTGGCGCGATGATCATCTTGATGAGGCGCAGAAAGATGTCTGTGACGATCGAAAAGTACCCGGCGACCGGCTTGAGCGTCGCGGCGTCGGCGATGTTCGCATGGCACAGACAGCCGACTGCGACTCCAAGCAGCATCGCGATGCCGATGCTCAGCGTGAGGCGATTCTTCATGTTCATCCGTCCGATGGCGATATGGTGCGCATGACGTGCGGCCGTATCGATGAGCATTCGAAAGCAGCGTGCAAGGCGCCGTTTTCACCGTGGGACGGATGGTAGTGGTGTTCAAAAATCCCGAGATGCCGTTATTACATGCCGCCATGCGCGATTCGCATAACGCCGGATCGTGCTCATGCGAGCGCGGGCGAGCCCGCACGAAGATGGTGCCAGAGGGTATCGAGAAAATCGCTGCGGTTGGTCGAATCACGATAAGCGCGCAATTCCACCTGAAGATTCCAGTGAGCGGGACCGGCCGCGATCAACTCGCCCGCGTCCAGTTCCTTGCGGATGGTGCTTCGCGGCAGCCACGCGATGCCTTCGCCCTCGATGACGAGCTTCTTCAGTACCTCGGCCATGTCCGACTCGTAATGCAGATGCAGCGACGGCGCGTCGGCCTGCTTGCTCAGGAGAAGCGCCTGGCAGCGGCCGAAGTAGCTCGTCTCGGANGCCGGTTGTGGGGTCTGCTGGCGGGCATCAGCGTGTCGATGCCGACGGTGATGTGCTCGTAACGCGCGGCATCCAGATGCAGCGGCAGTTCGGGATGATGGTAGGCGAACATGAGTTCGCAGTTGCCGTCGACGAGCGCGAGAATCGAGTCGTGCACGTTGGTCGGCGTGACGCGCGCACGGACTTCGCCGAATTGCGGCGCCAGCGCCTTGAGCCACGGCGGCAGAAAGTTGAGCGCGATGGTATGTCCCGCGCAGATCTGCAGACTCTTGCCCGCGATGCGCTGCTCCGATCGGATCACCGAGCGCGTATCGAAGAGCTTCGCAAGGACGTCGTCGGCCACTTCACGAAACAGCCGGCCCGCCGGCGTGAGCACCGGCGGAAAGCTGCTGCGGTCGATCAGTTCCGCGCCGACCCATTGTTCCAGCGACTGGATGCGGCGGCTGAAGCCTGACTGCGTGACGTTGCGAAATTCGGCCGCGCGGGAGAAGCTCTGATACTGCGCGAGGGCGATAAAGTCCTCGATCCACTTGATTTCCATATTGGCCGTCGTCGAACGTTGCGGGATGCATGCGATTCTACGACTCGCGGATCATGGACTGTACGGCCGGGATGGTCGAACGCCGCTTCCGATTGCCCGGCGGCGGTGATCGGATCGTCAGATCGCCTTGGTGACGGGCGCGGTCGCGGCCGGATCGGTGGTGCTCGCCTGACCGGTCTCGATATGGCCCGCGATGCGGCGAACCCACGCCGCATTGGCCTGGACCGAGAACGTCAGGTCGTACCACTGCGCGCTGCACGACAGGTCCCAGTGTGCTTCGACGGTCCGGCCCGCCGGCACCGAAATGGTTTGCGGCGGCTGCCCATAGGCGTTGTCGCTCGCGATGCGCTAAAGTGACCGTGCCCGCGTTGGCGAGCGCGACATACACATTGCCGTTCGCGACGTCATAGCAGGTCGTGATCTCCGCATGCGCGGCCGCATCCGCCGATGCATTGCCATACAGCCGCCGGAAGAAGCCGTTCGGGCCTTAGACGTTGACGGCGTAGTTGCCGTTCGCATCGAGCGTCCACGTATCCGACAACTGCTTGCCTGCTTCCACGGTGTAATGACGCGGCGTGGCCGAAGGATCGGACGTATAGACCCAGAAGTGCGCGCCCTGCTTGCCGGTATTGGCGAAAGTCACCACATAGCCGCCGGACTGCAACTGGCTGTTCACATGCAGTTCGTAGGGAATCGCGCGCGGGACGCGTGCCGGCTTCATGCAAGGCAGCGACGGTCGTGTCGATCGCGCCCGAACCGACGAGCGCGGCGCGCGGAACTTCGGTCATCGTCATGGCTGGTTTNCCTGCGGCAGGTTGTGCCCCACGTTCGCGACGATCCGGTTCTCGTGGCGCGCGGTGAAGCNGCATGATCGTCGGCACGGCGATGGCAAGTTGCGCGGCCAGGCTGCGCTCGATGTTGTCGTAGCGAGGATCGCCGTCGACGAGTGCATAACGATGCCGATACGAATGCACGACGACATCCACGAAGTCCGGATTGTCGAAGGCGTCCGCGGAGCGCGCATAAAGCGCGTCGTCGAAATGCCAGGTCGGCGACCAGAGCGACCACAGCAGGCGGCAGAACGCGCGCCGGTTGTCGGTCAGCCCGCGCCGGCCGCGCTCGCCGTGAAGGTAGTACTGGTACCACATGCGGTACTCCTTCTCAGGATCCGGGCGCGAGCGTGCCCGCGGGCAAGACGGCCAACGGCATGCCCGCCGGCGTGCAGCTCATCGGCCGGCCGTGGAGCGAGGATCGGCTGCTGCGGCTCGCGCATCAGATGCAGCGGCATAGCGACTGGCATCTGCCTCGCTACTGTCGGGCGATCGTGCCGTCTGATCGCGCGTTGCGAAGCGCCGCTCGCTTCCGTTTTCAACGCGTCATCGCTTCTTCGCATCACGCCGACGAGCGACCATCGGATGCTCACCGTTCAGGAGACAACCGCATGAACGCATCATCGGTCAACGCGGGCGCACGGCTCGACCGTCTGCCGCTGGCACGCTTTCACTGGAGGATTCTGGGGCTCCTCAGCGGCGGTGCGGTGCTCGGTCTTCGACATCTACCTGGTCGCGAGCGTGCTTGCCGCGATGCTGAAGTCGGGCTTCTCGACGCTCGCGACCAACGCGGCCTTCATCTCGGCCACCTTTTTCGGCATGCTGATCAGCTTGGCGCTCGCGGGCTGGGTGGGCGATCGCTTTGGCCGGCGCTATTCGTATCAGATCAACCTTGCCGTGTTCGGCGTCGCATCGTTGCTCGCGTGCTTCGCGCCCAACATCGAGACGCTGATCTTCCTGCGCTTCCTGATGGGTCTCGGCCTCGGCGCCGAACTCGTCGTCGCCGCCGGAACGCTATGCGAATTCGTGCCGCCGAAATATCGCAGCGGCTGGATCTCGCTGATGGGTCTCGTGATCAACTCGGGCTTCCTGATCGCGACGAGCGTCGGCTATTTCGTCATTCCCAATCTCGGCTGGAGCTGGATGTTCGCGATCGCGGGCGGCGGCGCCCTCGTGATCTGGATCATGCGCAAACGCATGCCCGAATCGCCGCGCTGGCTGGAATCGGTCGGTCGCATCGACGAAGCCGAAGCGACGTTTGCCGAGATCGAGGCGCAGGTCGAGCGCGAGAAAGGCGCTTTGCCGCCGGTGCTCGGCAAGGAGGCCGTCACGCAGCGAAACCTGCCTTTTTCCATGCTGTTTTCCAAACCGGTGATCGAACGCACGCTAGTCGCGTCGATCATCTGCGTGGCGATCAACATGACGGTCTACGGCTTCGTCGCGTGGTTGCCGACGTTCTTCGTCAAGCAGGGTTTGACGGTCGTGCAGTCGCTCGGCTTCGTCACGCTGATGGCGTTCGGCGCACCGGCCGGCGCGCTGGTCGGCTATCTGCTTGGTGATCGTCTGGGCCGCTATCTTGGGCTGATCCTGTTCTTGCTCGCGCCCATCGTGCTCGGCTTTCTGTATCCGCAGATGCGCGATCCGATGGCGACCTCCGCCATCGGCTTTGGGCTCGTCACCTCGATCTATACGGTCGTCACGCTTGGTCTCTACGGCTACATTCCCGAGTTGTTTCCGACGGCGTACCGTCTGCGCGGCACCGGCTTTTCGAGCATGTGCGGACGCGCGGCGTCGATGTGCACGCCCTATCTGGCCGTCGCGCTGTTCCAGAGCTTCGGCCTGCCGGGCGTGCTCGGCATGCTGACGCTGCTGATCGTCGCGCTCGTGGTGCTGCGTGTGGAGACGCGCGGACAGTCGCTCGAGGACATCGGCACGACGGCGGAAGAGAACGCGGCGGGGCTCGGCATCGTGCGCGCGGAACGCTGAGCGCGATGCATGTAGATGCATGTAATTCGTACCGAACACGCGTGCGATCGCTGAAAAAATCGGCAAGGATTGCGAGCGTTTCGAGACGCGTTTGAAGCGCTCGCGCTTACGGGCGCTTGCCAACACTTTGTTTCATCTGGCGGGGAGCCCCGCCCGGCAAGGTTTTCATGGAAGTGAAGATAATCTGGGAAGGGTGTGGCGCCCCGGGCATAGTGAAGAATCCAGGCCATGTACCGTTAAAGAATTCAACAGACACGGAGCACCCATCATGAAGATCAAATCCAGCAGCAACGCCTACCGCAATCCAGCAAACGGGCGCGACGCGCGCGGCGAGCGGCATCGAAGTGGTGAGACCGGCGCGACGGCGCCGAGCAGCTCGACGGTGAGTCTGTCGTCGATGTCCTCGCTTGCCACCATGTCGAACGTCGGCGACATCGACACGGCGAAGGTCGAAGTGATCAAGGCCGCGCTGCGCAACGGCACCTACCAGATCGACTCGGCCAAAATCGCCGACGGCATGATCGGCAGCGTGCGCGAATTGCTGCAAGCGAAGGTCGGCTGATCCATGCGATCACTGCAACAGAAACGCGCCGAGCGTCGCCACCGGCGCCGGCCGTCCGATCAGAAATCCCTGCAGTTCGTGGCAGCGCTCGTCGAGCAGCGCATGCCGCTGATCCTCGGTTTCGACGCCCTCAGCGGTGATCGGCAGATTGAGACTGCGGCACAGATCGCTGATGGTGTGCACGATCGCGGCGGACTTCGGGTTGTGCCCGAGACCGTTGACGAAGCCCCGATCGATCTTGACGCGTGTGAACGGAAAACTCTGCAGCAGGCTCAGCGACGAATAACCGGTGCCGAAATCGTCCATCGCGACACCGATGCCCAGCGAGCGGATGTCGTTCAGGATCCGCTGCGACGTGCCCGACGATTCGAGCAAGGCCGTCTCGGTGATCTCCACTTCGAGCCGATGCGCGGGAAGCCACGCCTCCCCCGGCGCGTGCGTGTGCGTGAAGTCCTCGTAGATCAGTTGCGCCGGCGACACGTTCACGCTCAGCCGGATGTGCGCGGGCCAGCGCGACGCATCGCGGCACGCGTGTTCCAGCACCCACGCGCCGAGTTCCGGCATCATGCCGCGCTCTTCGGCGATCGGAATGAACTCCGCCGGCGCGATCTCGCCGCGCTTCGGATGGTTCCAGCGCAGCAGCGCCTCGCACGCGGTGGTGCGTCCGCTGCGCGCATCGATGATCGGCTGATAGTAGATGTCGAGTTCGTTGGCGAGCAGCGCGCGCCGCAGATCTTCCTCGAGTTCGTTGCGCAGACGAAGCGGTCGTTCATGCCGCGCTCATAGACGCGATAGCAGTTGCATCCCTCTCGTTTGGCTTTGTACAATGCGAGATCCGCCTGTTGCAGCATGGTCTGCGCATCGGCGCATTCGCCGTTCAGCCAGACGATACCCACGCTCGCGCCGATGATGATCTCGTTGCCCGCGATTTCGAATGGCTCGGAGAGCTTCTGGATGCATCGCTGCGCGAGCGCCACGGCATCGTCGGGACGACGGTGCGAAACCTGCAGAATGGTGAATTCGTCGCCGCTCAGGCGCGCGAGCTGATCGGCCGAACGCAGCGCGGACGACAGCCTGCGTGCCACCGCCTTGAGCAGTTCGTCGCCGACGTAATGACCTAATGACCGAGCGTATCGTTGACGACCTTAAAGCGGTCGAGATCGAGATAGAGCAGCGCGAACGGATGCTCGCTCGGCCGACGCCTGGCCGACCAGATCGTTGAGCCGCGCCTGAAAACTGATGCGATTGGGCAGGTCCGTCAGATGATCGTGATGCGCGAGGTGATTGATGCGCCGCTCGGCGACGCGCCGCTCGGTCACGTCCTCGATCGTCGATACCCATACCCAGCCGCCGTGCGACAGGCAGCGCGTGACGACCGCGATGCTGCGGCCCAGATGCTCGACTTCCATCATCGCCTGCTGCTGGTCCGGCGCGAAGCGATGCACGAGCTTCTTGCGCAGACTCCGCACGCATAGCACGGTTCTGATCGCGCGACATGCCCGCGCGCTCGCAGACGCGGCGCAATACGGTGCTGAGCGCCATGCCCGCGGTGAGCGTTTCGTCGCTGATCGACAGAAGGATGCGCGCGAACTGGTTGTTCGACAGCACGAGCCGTCCCCGGCGATTGAAAAGGCACAGCCCCTGCGACATGTTGTCGAGCGCGAGATCGAGATTGCGCGTGGTCTCTTCGAGCGCGAGCGAGGTTTGCCGCTGTTCGGTGCAGTCGCGCGTGATCTTGGCGAAGCCGAAGAGCTTGCCGTTCTGATCGCGCAGCGCATCGATCACGACGTGCGCCCAGAACTTCGAACCGTCTTTCCGATAACGCCAGCCTTCCGCCTCGTACTTGCCCTTCGTCCTCGCGATCTCGAGATTGCGATGAGGCGCATCGGCCATGCGTTCCTCGACCGAATAGAAGCACGCATAGTGACGGCCGATGATCTCCTCCGCGCGATACCCCGCGATACCCCTTCGTGCGCGTCGCGCCCGCGTTCCACGTCCGGATGATGCCGTCGGTGTCGAGCATGTAAAGCGCGTAGTCCGTGATACTCTGGACCAGACGCCGATAAACCTCGTCGATGTCCTCGCGTTCGGCGGGCGACGCTTGCGGACGGAGCGCACCCGCGTGCGCGCGGCCCTTCGGGCCCGGCGGCACAGTCTGTGTCGAGTTTCAAGTTCAAGCGTCCTGTGTCGATGCGGCATCGGCAAAATACCCATCCGACCAAGCCTCGCGGATATTTTTGCAGCGAGTATTTAACAAGTGAAATATCTAGCTTACGGCATCCGAAAGCAAAAGTTAAGGAAAATATCGAAGGCACCGGTCGAAACTCACGGACCGGCAAATCCGCACGCCATCTTTGCACTTGATAAAAAAACTTCGTTCCCTTGTCCGATGCCGCTCGTTAGCGTCCGTTCCTCGCCACGGGGGACGCGTCATGCGACGCGATCGGGGCGCAACGAATACAAGGAACGTGAGCAATGAAAACAAGATACTGGGGCGCGGTGCTGGCGGCATCCCTTGCCTTTGCGGCAAACGCGGCGCATGCGGACCGGCTCGACGACATCAAGCGCGCGGGCGTGTTGCACGTGGCCGCGTTCGACAGCAATCCGCCGTTCGGCTTCGTCGATCCGAAGGACAACCGCATCGTCGGGCTCGACGTCGACTATGCGCGCGCGGTCGCGCAGCGTCTGGGCGTGAAGCTCGAAGTGCAGCCGACCAATCCGGCCAACCGGATTGCATTCCTGAAGTCGGGCAAGGTCGATCTGGTGTTCGCGAACTTCACCATCACCGACGAGTGCAAGAAGGAAGTCGACTTCAGCACGCCGTATTTCGCGTCGGGCACGCAGTTCATCGCGAAGAAGGGCGTGCTCAAATCGCCGGATCAGTTGAATGGCCTGCGCATCGGCGCGGACAAGGGCACCACCAACGAACAGCAGGTGCGCGCGAAGTACCCGAATGCGACCATCGTCGCGTACGACGACACGCCGTTCGCGTTCGCGGCCTTGCGCGCGGGCAACGTGCAAGCGATCACGCAGGACGGGCCGAAGCTCGTCGCGCTGCTCGCGAGCGTGCCGGACAAGACGCAGTACGAGATTTCCGCCTTCACCATCTCGAAAGACTACGAAGGCGTTGGCGTGCCGAAGGGCGAAACGCGTCTGCTCGATGCCGTCAACGACACGCTCACGCATCTCGAAGCCGACGGCGAAGCGACGCGCATATACGACAAGTGGTTCGGCCCGAAGAGCGCCGCGCCGCTGCCGCGACTCTTCAAGATCGGCGATCCGCAAAAGAGCAGTTGACGCCACGCGCCTTTTTGGCATCGCGGCCCGGGCCGGCTCGTCGAGCGAGCGGCGCGGGCTTGCTGCTTCTTGTTTCCTGAATCGCCTTTCCCATGTCCCTCGCCGTGTTTATGCATGACTGGCTCGATCCGAAGTATGTGTCGTGGCTGCTGCAAGGCTTCGGCGTCACGCTGACGCTGTCCGCATGAGCGGCATCGTGCGCGACGCTGTTGGGCTTTCTGCTGGCGGTCGCGCGCGTGTCGCGGCATCGCGCGGTGACGCGCATGGCCGCGTTGTATGTGTTCGTGTTCCGCAATTCGCCGCTGATCGTGCAGTTGCTGTTCTGGTATTTCGGTGCGGCGGCCTTGCTGCCTTCGACATGGATGACGTGGCTCAACACGCCTCACGCGCTGTCGCTCGGCATTGTGAATGCGTGCTGGCCGAGCTTCGAGTGGTTCGCTGGATGGATCGGGCTGACCTGTTACACGACTGCTTTCGTCGGCGAGGAGTTTCGCGCGGGCATTCGTGGCGTGAGCGAGGCGCAGTCGCAGGTGGCTGCGGCGCTCGGCATGAATCGCTATCTGACGATGCGCCATGTCGTGTTGCCTCAGGGGCTGCGAATCGCGACGCCGCCGCTCGCGGGCCAGTACATGAACGCGGTGAAGAACTCGTCGCTTGCGATGGCGATCGGCGTCGGCGAATTGTCGTACATGTCGCGGCAAGTCGACACCGAAACCTTCCGCACGTTTCAGGCGTTCGGCACGGCCACCGTGTTCTACGTGTTGACGATTGCCGTCATCGAAACGGCGCTGGTGCTGTGGCAGCGCACCGGCACGCGTGCCTTGCCGCGAGGCCGCGCATGAACGACTTCGACTGGCTCTTGACGCTGCGCTATCTGATGCTCGGCGCATTTCCCGACGGACTGCTGGGCGGCGTCGCACTGACCGTTTGCCTGACGCTCGTATCGGCGACGCTCGCGGCGCTGCTCGGTCTCGCGGGCGGCATCGGACTCGCGATGACGCGCGGCGTCGTTCATCTCCTGCTTACAGCGATCGTCGCGTTCTTTCGGGCGATTCCAGTGCTGATGCTGATTTTCTGGACCTGCTTTCTGATGCCGATACTGTTGCACGTCGACGTGCCGGGTCTTACGGCCGTCGTGTGCGCGCTCGCGGCGATCGGCGGCGCCTATCTTTCGCATTCCGTGCAGGCGGGCATTGCATCGATCGGCGAAGGGCAGCGGCAGGCGGCGCTCTCGCTCGGCTCACGCGCTGGCAGGCGATGCGCGAGGTCATTTTGCCGCAGGCCGTGAAGGTGATGCTGCCGTCCTTCGTTAATCAATGGGTCGCGCTCGTGAAGGACACGTCGCTTGCGTATATCGTTAGCGTGCCCGAATTCACCTTTCTGGCGAACCAGTTGAACAACCGGCTGATGGTCTATCCGGCCCAGATCTTTCTCTTCGTCGGCTTCGTCTACTTGCTGCTCGGCGGTGCATTGCAGTGGGCGGTCAACGGCTGGCTCGGACGAGGCGCGGCGCGTTGAAAGTGCATCCGCGACATGGCGCGTGGCGCTATGCAATGCAGAAAAGCTTGTTTGTGCATCGGTAGGCGCGGGTCTAGATTGCAGACATCTAACTCCCTTCGGAGATGCGCGATGCGTGCCTTCGTGTTGCCCTTGCTGTTCGATTTCCTGCACCGTTTCCGGGCGCGCTTCGTGCCTGCGTCGCCTTCGGGCTGGCACCGCGAAGAAGAGACATCGCCGGAACATTCGATATCCGAGGATGGCCCGTCGCACGCCGACCAGCTCGAATGCATTGCGATCTATGCGCGCGCCGGCTACTTCGACGCGGCCTACGGCGTCGACGCGATGCAGTTGGTCTTCGAATCGCCCTTGCGCTGAGCCGCGTGGAGAACATCATGAGCGATGCCGTTGTGGAACGCGACGCCCGGCAGCACGCCGAAGTGCGCGTCGGACTGAACTATCTCGTGCCGGCCGGCGTTCACCCGGTCACTTACGCATACGATCCGCCGCCGGGCGTGCCGCGCCGGTCCGGCGAATACCGCACGCATGCCATCGCGATTTCGAACGCGCGCCTGCGTCCGCCGCCGGGCGGCTTGTCGATCGACCGCAATGGCTTCGAATTGCATCGCGCGACGCCGGCGATCGACGATTTCTCGGACGAGGCCGCGATTCGATCGCGCTACTATGCGCAGTCTGAACGCCTCCTTGCGCAATGGACGGGCGCAAAACGCGTGGTCATCTTCGATCACACGCTGCGCGACGGCCGCCTCGGGACGCTGCGCTCGGAGGGAGCGAAAGAACCGGTGCATCTGATCCATAACGATCAGACCTTCGTTTCGGGACCGCGCCGCGTGCGCGATCATTTTCCCGCGGGCGAGGCCGCGCGCCTGCTCGAAGGCCGTTTTGCGATCGTCAATCTGTGGCGTCCGGTGGGCGAAGCGGTCGAATCGTCGCCGCTCGCCCTGTGCGATGCGCGCAGCATCGAGGCGCGGCATGCGGTCGCGCAGGATCTCGTCTATTCGACCATGCGTGGCGAGACCTACGCGTTCGTGCATGACGAACGGCATCGCTGGTATTACTTTCCGCATATGACGCCGGACGAAGCGCTGCTCATCAAGATCTACGATTCCGCCGGAGACGGCATCGCGCGCTTCACTGCCCATACCGCGTTCGACGATCCGACCTCGCCCGCCGATGCACGGCCGCGCCGGAGCATCGAATTGCGCAGCCTGTTGTTCTTCTGAGGACCCAAATCGATCGACCCCATTGTACAAATGGCTATTTGGTCATAGGATACTATGGCGTAAGCTACGCATGCTGCGCGCCGAACGACATTCTCGGCCGATTCTGCGTTAATCTTTCGACGTTTCGACTGCGCCTGGTCGAATGGAACCGATATCTTGAACCAACACGCCCTTATGTCTCAAACACAGAACACACAGAACATTCAAAGCGATTTCCTCAACGCGCTGAGAAAGGAACGGAAGCGCGTTTCGATTTTTCTCGTCAACGGCATCAAGCTGGCTGGGCATATCCAGTCGTTCGACACCTACATGGTCTATCTGAACTCCAGCACCGGCCCGCAGACCATCTTCAAGCATGCGATTTCCACCATCGGTGAGGATCAGGGCCCGACGCGGGGCGCATCGTCGAGGAGGTGGCTACTGCAATAAAACCGCGAAAACAGCGGCCCTGTGCACGCAAACAGCAANGTGCCACAGTAAAA
>JAQFVI010000374.1:0-143 GCA_029439495.1 Caballeronia sp. BR6202001590007 | reverse complement strand
CCTCCACGAGCGCGGCATTCTGCTGTGTGGAATCGTCCAGTTGCGCGATCGCCTGATTGACCTGCGCGATGCCGTCAGCCTGTTCGCTGCTCGCTTTCGCCACTTCCATGACGACTGCGTATTTCGGCGAACGTGACCGCCGA
>JAQFVI010000373.1 GCA_029439495.1 Caballeronia sp. BR6202001590007 | reverse complement strand
CTCCGATGCGCTCAACCACGCGTCGCTGATCGACGGCGTGCGCCTCGCGCGCGCGCAGACGCAGATCTATCCGCACGCCGACATGGACGAGCTCGACGCAATGCTCGACGCCTCGGGCGGCAGCAGCGCGCCCAAACTCATCGTCACCGACACCGTGTTCAGCATGGACGGCGACATCGCGCCGCTCGCGCGCCTCGTCAAACTCGCAGAACGATACGGCGCGTGGCTCGTCGTCGACGATGCGCACGGCTTCGGCGTGCTCGGCCCGCAAGGGCGCGGCGCACTCGCGCAGTACGCGTTGCGCTCGCCGCATCTCGTCTATGTCGGCACGCTCGGCAAGGCGGCGGGCGTATCGAGCGCGTTCGTCGCCGCCGATGCGACCGTGATCGAATGGCTCGTGCAGCGCGCGCATCCGTACATCTTCACGACCGCGTCGTCGCCGGCGGTCGCGCATGCGGTGTCGAAGAGCATCGAGATCATCGCGAGCGACGAAGGCGACGCGCGCCGCGCGCATCTGACTTCGCTGATCGAGACCACGCGCGCGATGTTCGCGCGCACGCGCTGGCTGCCCGTCGATTCGCATACGGCCGTGCAACCGCTCGTGATCGGCGGCAACGACGAAACCGTCGCCCTCGCCGCCACGCTCGACAGGCAAGGCCTGTGGGTGCCGGCGATCCGTCCGCCGACCGTGCCCACCGGCACCTCGCGGCTGCGCATCTCGCTGTCGGCCGCGCACAGCGACGACGATCTCGCGAAACTCGATCACGCTTTGAGCACCCTATGACTGACCTGGCCACGTCCCTCTTCGTCGCCGGAACCGATACGGAAATCGGCAAGACCTTCGTATCGTGCACGCTGCTGCACAGCTTCGCGCACGCGAACCTGCGCGCCGCCGCGATGAAACCGATCGCGTCGGGCGCCGTCGAACGCGACGGCGTGCTGCACAACGAAGACGCCGATCAGCTCGATGCCGCCGCGAACGTCGCGCTGCCGGACGCCATCCGCACGCCGTTCATGATGCGCGAGCCGATCGCCCCGCACATCGCCGCCGCGCGCGAAGGTATCGTGCTCGACATCGCGCGCATCGCCGAAGCGCACGCGATCGCCCGCCGGCAGGCGGATATCGTCGTCGAAGGCGTCGGCGGCTTTCGCGTGCCGCTCGACGATCGCCACGACACCGCCGATCTCGCCGTCGCGCTCGGCGTGCCGGTCGTGCTCGTCGTCGGCATGCGGCTCGGCTGCATCAGCCACGCGATGCTGACGGTCGAGGCGATCGCCGCGCGCGGGCTGAAGCTCGCGGGCTGGGTCGCCAATCGCGTCGATCCGCATATGCTGTATCCCGACGAAAACATCGCAACCCTGCGCGCACGCATCGATGCGCCGCTCATCGGCGTGATTCCGCATCTCGCGCCGCACGATGCCGCGCGCGCCGCCGACTGTCTCGACATCGGCGTTCTCCTGATCCTGAATCAGCTTGGCAAAGAGGATTGAAACCATGAGCACCGTAACCGCACCCCCAGCCGCACCCGCCACGACATCCGCGACCGAAGCGAAGGCCCGCTGGCACGTCGCAGATGTCGTCGCGTTGTACGAGCTGCCCTTCAACGATCTGCTGTATCGCGCGCAGACGGTTCATCGCGAACACTTCGATCCGAACACGGTGCAACTCTCGACGCTGCTGTCGATCAAGACCGGCGGTTGCGAGGAAGACTGCGCGTACTGCCCACAGTCCGTGCATCACGATACCGGCCTCACGGCCGAAAAGCTGATGGAAGTCGACGACGTCCTGAAGGCCGCCGAAGCCGCGAAGACGAACGGCGCGACGCGCTTTTGCATGGGCGCGGCGTGGCGCAATCCGAAGGACCGTCATCTGGAGCCGATCAAGGACATGATTCGCGGCGTCAAGGCGATGGGCCTCGAAACCTGCGTGACGCTCGGCATGCTGGAGCAGCATCAGGCGCAATCGCTGCGCGACGCGGGTCTCGACTACTACAACCACAATCTCGACACGTCGCCGGAGTTCTACGGCCAGATCATCTCGACGCGCACGTATCAGGATCGTCTGGACACGCTCGAACACGTTCGCGACGCGGGCATCAACGTGTGCTGCGGCGGCATCGTCGGCATGGGCGAATCGCGGCGCGAACGCGCGGGACTCATCTCGCAGCTCGCGAACATGGAGCCGTATCCGGAATCGGTGCCGATCAACAATCTCGTGCAGGTCGAGGGCACGCCGCTGACGGGCACCGAAGCGCTCGATCCGTTCGAGTTCGTGCGCACGATCGCGGTCGCGCGCACCACGATGCCCAAGGCGATGGTGCGTCTGTCGGCGGGCCGCGAGCAGATGGACGAAGCGTTGCAGGCGCTGTGCTTCGCCGCGGGCGCGAACTCGATCTTCTACGGCGACCAGTTGCTGACGACCAGCAACCCGCAGGCGGAATCGGACCGCAAGCTGATCGCGCGGCTCGGCATGAGCGCAACCCACGCGCGCGATACCGTCAACTGACCATCCGGCGCCGTACTTGGCGCGCGGATCTCGAAAAACTCGCCTTTGCGCGAGTCTTTTTTGTCGGAGCCAACGGCTTCGGCATATTTTGTAAGCATTCCAGATCGAATAGGATTATTCCCGTAACGCCGGTCCGCCCCTCAAAATAAGAATGTCACGCCGAGTTTTTCGGTGAACTTCTTCTGATCGGAGGACCATTTGAGAATAAACAAACTTTGGAGCGGTTTGCTTGCCCTGGCGGCGGCAGCGCTGATCGCTGCATGTGGCGGAAGCGGAAGCGGCAACGCAAACGGCAGCGACGGAACGCCTGCCGTCCAGGACGCGAAGGTCACACCGGCGGCGGCAACCGTCATGGTGTATCTGCTCGGCACGGATCTAGAGTCCAACGCGAGCGCCGGAACGGCGAATCTGAAGCAGATGCTGGCCGCGAAGTACTCTTCCGACGTCAACGTCGTCGTCACGACCGGCGGCGCGAACAAGGCCAAGACCGACGATCCGGTCACGGACTGGCGCACCGTGAGGCGCTATTCGCTGCGCGCGGGCAAGCTGATTCAACTCGCCGATCTCGGCAAGCACAACATGGTCGATCCGGGCACGCTCGAGGACTTCATCGTCTGGGCGAAGACGACGTTTCCTGCCCAGAAGTATCACCTCGTGTTCTGGGATCATGGCGGCGCCTACAAGGGCTTCGGACCGGACGAGATGTTCGGCCCACAAACCATGTCCGTGCCGCAGATCCAGTCGGCGCTCAAGCAGGCGAAGACTCGCAGCGGCATCCGCTTCGAGACGATTGGCTTCGATGCCTGCCTGATGGCGCACGCGGAAGTCGCCTACGCGCTGATGCCTTACGCTAACTATCTCGCGGCATCCAAAGAACTCGAACCCGGCTCGGGATGGGATTACACGGCGGTGCTCTCGGCGCTCGCGCAGCAGCCGTCGATAACCAGCCGCGAACTCGGCCGCGTGATCGCGGACAGCTATGTCGCGCTTCAGAAGAAGGAAGCCGAGGCGAACCAGGCGCGCGGCGCGGTTTCGAACGACGTCGGATTTCTCACCTTCTCCGTGATCGACCTCAGCCGCATCGGCGAACTGCGCGACGCGCTCAAATCGTTCGCCGTCGCGCTATCGGGCTTCGTCAGGCAATCGACGGACGACTGGGTGAAGGTCGCCGTGCAGCGTGCGCTCAATGCCGCTTACGGCGGCGACACCGCCATGCCGTCGGGCGCGTTCGACGTGACGGACCTCGGTTCGCTCGCCGATCGCTTCGCGACGGAAGGCATCGTGACGGAACAAAGCCGCGAGCTGTCGGCGGCAGTCAGGCAGGCCGTAACGTACCGCGCGAACGGTACGCAGGCGTCCTACAGCTCGGTCATCAGCATCTACTCATCAGCATCTACTTTCCGTCGCGCGACATTTCGACGGCGTCCTATGACGGCTACTACGCGGCGCTCGATTTTCCCGCCGAATACAAGTCGTTCGTGCGTGACTTCGTGACTCATGCATCCGAGCAGCCGGACATTATCCAGGTGGACGTGAGCCGTTCGACCCCGACGACGCTCGATGCGACCGTCAACAGCGCATACGGCATGAAGGCCGCGATGCTTATGCTCATGGGGCCCAGCGAGGATCCGAACTCGCTGCGCGTCCTCGCGACGCGGCCGCTCGACGTCATTCCTTCATATCGTCCGCCCGGCCTGAGCACGTGCATGAACGGCGCGTGCCGCTCCTGAACGGGCACGTCGGACCATGTTCCTCACCTCGATGGAAACGCGCTCGGTCGACACCAGGACGTGCTGTTCGGCGTCTATACCGTGCCCGCGTTCGTCAACGACCGGCCTGTCGCATTGCTTTTCGAGCGACCGAAGGGTGTCGGCACCACGAATTTCACGTTCATCGGCGTGGCGGGCGACTCGGACAGTCCGGTTGCCGATCGCCTCGAAGCGCTTATGCCGGACAACGTCATCACGTTGGCGCAGGTCGGCTATCAGGTGCTGGAGGATGCGTTCGAACTGACGGGCAAATCCGACGTATCCTTCCCGGCCGAGCAGATGACGGTCACGCTGTCCGACATCGCCACCGGGGGCAACGCGGTGCGCCTCGTCACGAAAAGCTACGCGGGCGGCATGGCCCTGTCCGCACCGTTTCTGACCGGCTGCGGCGGGGCGATCGATCACGCGCCGCCGCGCTTATCTCACCTCTTCGGCCCGGCGACGGGCCGATGTCGTTTCGTCGCGCGGCGAACTTCCCGCCTTAAAATGTGACCCTTCCGGCAACACGTCGGTTTTTGAGTCCGCCGAGTCCGATCTTCACGCACTCAAGTCACATGAAAATCCTCTTTCTTCTACGAACAAGACGCAGACCTCGATGCCTGGCTTGGCGGCTTGCGCCGCGAACTTCCCGACGCCGAGTTCCGCGTCTGGCAGCCGGGCGACACCGCGCCCACCGATTACGCGATCGTCTGGAGAGCACCGCGCGAACTCTTCGCGAATCGCCCGGACCTGAAGACGGTGTTCATGAAGACGGTGTTCAATCTGGGCGCGGGCGTCGATGCGATCCTCGAAGTCGAACGCAAGCAACCCAGCACACTGCCGCCGAACGCGAAGCTCGTGCGTCTCGAAGACAGCGGCATGGCGCAGCAGATGGTCAAGTACGCGACCTACTGCGTGCTGCGCTATCTGCGCCACTTCGACGAATACGAGGCGCTGCAACGCGAAGGCCGCTGGGTCAAGCTCACGCCGCACGCACGCGAGAGCTTCACGGTCGGCGTGCTCGGCCTCGGCGTGCTCGGTGCCGAAGTCGCGAAAGGCCTGCGCGCGCTCGGCGTGCCGGTGCGCGGATACAGCCGGAGCGCGAAGACGATCGAAGGCGTCGACGTCTACGCGGGCGCGGAAAATTTCGACGCGTTTCTCGACGCGTAAAGATGCTCGTCAATCTTTTGCCGCATACGCCCGACACCGAAGGCATCCTGAATGCGCGCGCATTCGACCGGCTCGCGGGCGCGACGCTCGACGTCTTCCATACCGAACCGCTGCCGCGCGATCATCCGTTCTGGACGCATCCGCGCATTTCGGTGACGCCGCATATCTCGGCGGAAACGCTGCGCGACGAAAGCATCGTGCAGATCGCCGGCAAGATCGCGGCGCTCTCGCGCGGCGAGCCGATCGGCGGCATCGTCGATTTCTCGCGCGGTTACTGACGGCGGCGGCTGACGGCGATCCTCGCCCGCACGGCGGCGGCGCGCCAACTCGGGCGGATAGGAAACCATCTAAAATCGCCCGAAGGTTCAATCGAACGACGCGATCAAGGAGACAGGCATGATCCCCACGAAAGTCAAAATCGTCGAAGTCGGGCCGCGCGACGGCCTGCAGAACGAAAAGGAATTCGTCCCCACACAGACCAAGATCGACCTCGTCGATCGCCTCGCGCGCGGGCCTCGCGAATGTAGAAGCGACCTCGTTCGTATTGCCGAAATGGGTGCCGCAGACGGCCGACGCCGCCGTGATGAGCGGCATCGAACGACGGCCGGGCACGATCTACTCGGTGCTGACGCCGAACATGCGCGGCTTCGAAGGCGCGCTCGAAGCGAAAGCCGATGAAATCGTCATCTTCGGCGCAGCCAGCGAAGCGTTCTCGCAGCGAAACATCAACTGCAGCATCGCGGAAAGCATCGTGCGTTTCGAGCCGGTCGCGAAGGCCGCGAAAGACGCGGGGCTGCGCGTGCGCGGCAGCATTTCGTGCGCGCTCGGCTGTCCGTATCAGGGCGNGATCGACATCGCGGATACCATCGGCGTCGGCACGCCCNCTGTCCGGGCACTTCCACGACACCTACGGACAGGCCATCGCCAATATCTATGCGGCTCTATGCGGCGCTGCTCGAAGGCATCGAGATCTTCCATGCGTCGGTCGCGGGGCTCGGTGGCTGTCCCTACGCGAAAGGCGCGACCGGCAACGTCACGACTGAAGACGTCGTGTATCTGAGAACGGCCTCGGCATCGAGACGGGCGTCAATCTGGACCAGCTGATCGAGATCGGCGATTCCATCTCGCGCGCGATCGGCAAACCGAGCGCGTCGCGCGCCGGCAAGGCGCTGTTCACCAAGAAACGCGACGGCACCGCCGCCTGCGCCTGATCAAAGGAAATCAAGAACGAAATGACCGAAGCCACGAACATCGACTAATTGCCGGATTCCGCGCGCCGCGTCGCGCTACTGCTCAGGGAACGCGGCCATCCGCACGCCGTCGTCATGCTGCCGGAAACGGGCCGCACATCGGCGGAAGCGGCCGCCGGACTCGGCTGCTCCATCGCGCAGATTGCGAAGTCGACCTTCTTCCGGCGCAAGGAAGACGACGCGCCCGTACTCGTCATCGCGTTAGGCGCGAATCGCGTCGACGAGGCGAAGGTCGCGGTGCGCTCGGACGCGCGAACGCGAAGTTCGTCCGCGAGAAGACCGGCTATGCGATCGGCGGCGTGTGTCCCATCGGCCACGCGGTCGAACCGGTGATGATGATCGACGAAGACCTGCTCGCGCTCGACAGCCTGTGGGCCGCGGCAGGGCATCCGCATGCGGTGTTCAATTTGTCGCCGCAGGAACTGATCGAACTGACGGGCGCACCGGTCGCGGATGTCGCGCTGCGCGAAACGGCCGCGTCATGACCGTCGCGGGCACGGCCGGCGTGGCATCGCCATGCGTCGATATCTGCCGCATGAATCCGGAAACGGGCTTCTGCGACGGCTGTCTGTGCACGATCGATGAAATCGCCGCGTGGTCGTCGCTCGACGACGAAGGGAAAGGCGCGGTGCCCGCACGCGTCGACAGCCGCCAGCAGGACGCGCGCGTTGTCATGCTCGGCGAGTCGTTCGACGCGACGCTCTCGCTCTCGCCCGAATCGGTGCGGCACTTCGCGACCCTCGTCAACGACACCAATCCGCTGCATCACGACGATGCCTATGCGCGCGCGAGCCGCTTCGGCGAGTTGATCGCGTCGGGCACGCAGCCGACCGCGCATCTGATGGCGCTGCTCGCCGCGCACTTTTCCACCTACGCGCAGCCGCTCGGGCTCGAATTCGGCATCAAGCTGACGCGCGCGCATGAACCTGCTGCCGCCCGCCTTGCGCGCTTCGATGACCGTGTTCGAGCGCGGCTGGCTGTCGTCGAACAACGTACTGTTCGCCGACGCGGACCGCACGACGCTGATCGACACCGGCCACGCGACGTACGCGCCGCAGACGCCCGCGCGCGCTCGATGCGATCGTCAACACGCATCTGCATTCGGACCATTGCAGCGACAACGCGCTGCTTCAGGCGACCTACGCATGCGACACGCTGATTCCCGCCAGCGAAGCACACGCGGTCCGCACCTGAAACGAAGACGCGCTGACCTTCCGCGCGACCGGACAAACTTGCGAACGGTTTCGTCACACCGGCACAATCGAGGATGGCGCGACACTCGCGCTCGGCGGCTTCGATTGGAACGTGCTCGGCGCGCCCGACCACGATCCGCATTCGCTGATGCTGCATTGCCCGGAAATGCGTGTGCTGATCAGCGCGGATGCGTTGTGGGAAAACGGCTTCGGCGTGATCTTCCCGGAGCTGGAAGGCGCAAGCGGTTTCGTGGAAGAGCGCGCGGTGCTCGAACGCATCGCGACGCTCGAAGCCGATGTCGTGATTCCCGGCCACGGCGCACCGTTTTCCGATGTCACGCGCGCACTCGACGTCGCGTTTTCGCGGCTCGATTACCTGCAGGCCGATCCGGCCCGCAACGCGAAGAACACGCTGAAGGTGCTGATCGTCTTCAAGCTTATGGAAGTGGGCGCGCTGACGCTCGATGCGCTGCTCGCGATGACGACGAACGCCCGCGCGATGCGCGCCGCCACCGATGCGCTCGCGCCCGCGACCGGACATCGCGCGTTGCTTGTGAAACTCGTCGGGGAACTGGCGAAGAGCGGCGCGGTGCGCGGCGTCGATGGCGAGAGCGTGTCGGCGATCTGAAGGGCAATCCTCGTCGCCATTCAAAACCGCCGCGCCAAAAAGAAAGCTGCTTGTCAGCTACGGCAAGCAGCAGAATCAATTGGACGTGATCAACGTTGAGATAATTATAATGCGCCCTTATGTCAGGTGCATCGGTGCTTTCCCTACAGATTTTTAACGAACAGCTAAATGCTGCATGAACGCGCCTCTTTTACCGATTTTCGCGGCAATTACGGCTCGCTCTTCGGCGCGTCCGCTGCGAAAAACGCGCGGATTTCTTCGAGCAGCACATCGGGCGCTTCTTCCGGAATGTAGTGGCCGCAAGGCAGCGCGCGGCCGCTGACGTCGCGCGCTGCCTTGCGCCATTCGGCGAGCGCATCGCGATACGCCTCGAGCGCATGCGGCGCGAAGGGCGCGGGACCGGCGTGACGATTGCCCATCACGCGATCCACGTACGCCGACGGATTGCCCTCGATCAGCGATTCGGGCAACGGCGCCGGCTGGATCAGAAAGAACCAATGGAAATACGCGGTGGCGAAGGCGCGATCGGTCGACTCGTACATCGCGAGCGTCGGCGAGATATCGAGCAGCATCAACCTGTCGACAGCGTCGGGGAAATCCATCGCCATCCGATGCGCGCCGCGCGCCGCGATCGTGCCCGCAGACCAGAAAGCGCTCGAAGCCGAAGTGCCGCATGATCGCGACCTGATCGGCGGCCATCGCGCGCTTCGAATACGGCGTGCCGATCGCCGCTCGGCAGTTTGTCCGATGCGCCGTAACCGCACAAATCGGTAGCGACGACGGTGAAATGCTTCGCGAGTTCGTCGGCACATGCGTGCCATATCTCGTGCGTTTGCGGATGACCGTGCAACAGCAGCAACGGCGGCCCGTCTCCTCCTTTCATTCCGACGATCCCGGCGCCCGCTGCATCGACGCGAAACGGTGCGTAGTCTCCGAAAGTCATGATGTTTTAAGGCATGATGTTTTATATTCGTGACGTTGGAAATCATTCTAGGCGCCGGAATCGTGCGGCTCGCGTCTGCTAAACCGCGCAATTCGGAAAACCGAAGAAGTCCTCGGGAAATTGCGAATACGGCACACGGCGGGCGCCCACTACAATTAAACGGTTGTGCTAGATAAAATCGCCCTTTGGCTTCGCTCGGAAGATTGATCGTGCGTGCATATTCCGCCGCCTCGCTCCTAGAATCACTAAGGCTGCCCGGACACTCATCAGGAGATAGGTCTCATGGCTCTTCCCGCCGTTCTGCAGCATCTCGCCCTGCCCGTCGTCGGCTCGCCGATGTTCATCGTCAGTTATCCCGAACTCGTGCTCGCGCAATGCAAGGCGGGCATCGTCGGATCTTTTCCGGCGCTAAACGCGCGCCCGGCGGAACAACTCGACAACTGGCTCACGCAGATTCAGGAAGAACTCGTGGCGTACAGGACGGCGCATCCCGATGCACTCGTCGGACCGGTGGCGGTCAATCAGATCGTGCATCAGTCGAATGCGCGGCTCGAACGGGACGTGCGCGTATGCGTCGACCATCGGGTGCCGATCTTCATCACTAGTCTGCGCGCGCCGGTGCGCGAAATGATCGACGCGGTACACGCCTACGGCGGCATCGTGCTGCATGACGTAATCAATCTGCGACACGCGCAAAAGGCACGCGAAGCAGGCGTCGCCGGCCTGATTCTCGTCGCGGCTGGCGCGGGCGGACACGCCGGCACGACTTCGCCGTTCGCGCTCGTCGGCGAAGTGCGGCGCATGTTCGACGGACCGATCGTGCTGTCCGGCTCGATCGCCAACGGCGGCTCGATCCTCGCCGCGCAGGCGATGGGCGCCGACCTCGCCTACAATAGGCACGCGCTTCATCGCGACGAAGGAATCGCACGCGCAAGAGGGCTACAAGCAGGCTATCGTCGATGCAAACGCGGCCGATATCGTCTACACGAATCTTTTCACCGGCGTGCACGGCAACTACATTCGCGAAAGCATCGTGAACGCGGGACTCGATTCCGACGATCTGCCCGTGTCCGACAAGACTACGATGAACTTTGCCGAAGG
The DNA here is from genome assembly GCA_029439495.1 of Caballeronia sp. BR6202001590007. GTDB lineage: Bacteria > Pseudomonadota > Gammaproteobacteria > Burkholderiales > Burkholderiaceae > Caballeronia. Next base: position 17,599 of record JAQFVI010000373.1, on the reverse strand, counting down.
CACGAGCAAGGCGAAGGCGTGGAAGGACATCTGGGGCGCCGGCCAGGGCGTCGGCCTGATGGAAGACGTGCCGAGCGTCGCCAAACTCGTCGCGCGTCTGAAGCGCGAATACGACGACGCGAAAACGCGCCTCGGCATCCGCTGATTCGTTTCAGTCTCCCAAAGCAAAACACCGCGCCTTCGGGCGCGGTGTTTTCGTTTGTCGCTTCTAAAGCCGCCGCTCAGAACTTCGCGCGGATGCCGACGCCGTAGGTATCGCCCGACGACATGCTCGTGTACTTGTCGTTTAGGTACGCCGCGTAGACATCGGTGTGCTTCGACAGCGGATAGTCATAGCCGACCGCCCAGCTCTTGTGCGTCTGATCCAGACCGCCGTTGCTGTGCGAATACGCATACGACGCCATCACCATACCCGGGCCGAGCGGCACCGTCACGCCGCCCTGCCCCGTGTTGACGTGAAACGACGTCGGTTCGATGTCGTTCTTCGTGTACATGTACTGCGCGAAGAACTTGACGAACTTCATGTCGTAGGACGCGCCGAGCTGCGCCACGCTCTGGCTCTTGAAGCCGGGAATCGTGAAGGCGTTCGACGTCGGCAGATCGCCCGGCGTGTTGTTGAAGTTCACGTACTGATAGACGCCGGTCGCCGCGAACGGGCCGTGGAAATACAGGAACTGCGCACTGTATTTCTTCGAGCGTCCGTCGCCCGCCGTATTGCCGAAACTGTACATCGCGCTGCCCGACAGGCCGTTGAAGTCGGGCGTCGTGTACTGCACCGAGTTGTTCCAGCCGGAATCGCCCGTCACGCCCTGATCGGTCGTGTAGGTCGGGAACGTGCCCTAGCCAAGGAAGACGTGGTAAACTATTAATGAGAAGATGTAGGAATCGACGAAGGGGTTGAAGAGAATCGTCGAGACGAAGAGTTGCGTCGTCAGGCGGCCGGCGGTGAACGTGCCGATTGGGCCTTGAATGCCGACATACGCGTTGCGCGCGAAAAAGGTATCGCCCCGGAAACGGCCGTACTGGCCGTTCTGCGCTCGGAAGAACGATTCGAGCGTGAAGATCGCCTGTAGCCGTTGCCCAGGTCTTCCGCGCCCTTCATGCCTCAGTACGACGTCGACATGCCGCCGCCGCTCACGTTCCACGCGTGCTCGCTGCCCGGAAACTTGGTCGCGCCGACCCACTCGTCGACCTGCCCGTAGAGCGAGACGCTCGATTGCGCTTGCGCCGCGCCAGCGGTGAAGAAACCGAACATGGCGGCGACGGCGGTGGCCTTGACCGTTGCTCTCACTGCTTTCTTCGGCGCACGGTTGACGGTTGACTTCATGGACTCTCCTGTCATTTGTCGAAAATTTAAAGCTTGGCGGGCGAGGGACGTTGCACTCGCCTCGTCGACCGGCATATGAGCTGCATGGGGCTGCTCGACGAGAGGCATCGCATGGGGAGCGGCACCATCTTTACGGATCATTTTTCCGGTCAAAAATAGTTTTGGTTATTACGGGTATAGCGGTGAGTACGCGGGGTATGCGTGCGATTCACAGGAGTCGCGCGAAAGCCTGTGCCGGCGCGCTTGCCGACGCATCGAAAGGAAAGCGAAAACCGCCACGAACGTGCGTTTGCGCGCACGGGCGCATTGTCCGTGCGCGCAAAAAAGAGGGGAATGCCTAACTACGAGCGCCAAACTGTGGCGAGATTACGTCAGCGTGACAGGCGAAGTAGACGCGCCATTAATTTTTCGTTATTTCGTTACCCAGAAGGTCAACGGCATCTTTGAAGGCGGCGGAGGGATTGGGTAAGCGCGGGCGGAGCGGCACTCAGTTGCGGTAGTTGCCGTTGCCTGCGCCGCGGCCATCGTCGGCGGGACGCACTTGCGGACGCGGCAGACTGCGCTCTTCGTTGTAGCGCGTGATGTCGGCGCGGATCGAGCCGGCGCCGCGGAAGCCCGCCGCCTGATTGGCACGGCCGCCCGGACAAACTTCAGCACTCACGGACGTCAATCCGTCCTTGGACGCGACCGGCGTGTAATGCAGCGACTGGCTGCTCGCCGAATCGTCGAAGACGGCGGGCGACAGCCACTCCGCACGTGGGCCGGCAAGCGCGAGCGATTCGGCGACCGCCAGCGCAGTGGAAGCGAGGATGCGTGTCGTCTTGCGGATGCCAGTGAGCGTCATTAGAGCAGGCTGTGATCCGACTCGATTTCCCGTCGATCGACAGCGCGAGCTGCGGTCGGACGAACACCATCCGTCGTCGGAGAAGTGGATCGTGGATCGCATGGGCGGGCAGCGCGCATCCATCGGCTGGTGTTTCGACAATTAATTTATTGTGAGTCGCGCCGGCGGTCGAGCCAAAAAGTGTTAGACCTCCGCGATAGTTGTAACATCATGTTACGTCAGATTTTTACCTCCGACCGACTGTGTTTTGGCACCGAAAAGTACGACGAAAAATGTGCCGCAAAGCGTGCATCGGCGCGTCCAAAAAACCGGTCGGCCGGCTCGAATGTTGTTAGGTCGATTCATGCGCGAGCGCGCGCTAATGCACGCTTTCATGCGACATATGAATCAATCGTTTCATGAAATGAATTTGCCAATTCAATCGTTCGCAAACGAAAATCATCGTTTTTTTCCTGACTTGACGCGCATCGTGGACCGTCGGCAATCAGTGACGACACAGTGAGCGCGCCCCTTTTAGCATGGCCCGGCCCAAACTTCTTCCTGACAACTTCACGCTCGCGCTCGTTGGCATCGTCATCCTCGCGAGCTTGTTGCCATGCTGCGGCGGCGTGGCGACCGCGTTCAACTGGATCACCAACGTCGCCATCGGTTTGCTATTCTTCCTGCACGGCGCCAAGCTGTCGCGTGAAGCGATCGTCGCGGGCGCGATGCACTGGCGGCTGCATCTGGTCGTGCTGCTCAGCACCTTCGCGCTGTTTCCGCTGCTCGGCCTCGGGCTGCGTCCGCTCTTGACGCCGCTCGTCACACCCGCACTCTATACCGGCATCCTGTTTCTCTGCACGCTGCCTTCGACGGTGCAATCGTCGATCGCCTTCACGTCGATGGCCAAGGGCAACGTGCCCGCCGCCGTGTGCAGCGCGTCGGCGTCGAGTCTGCTCGGCATCTTCATCACGCCGGCGCTGGTCGGGCTGGTGGTCGAGAATCACGGCGCGAGCACAGGGTCGCTGTGGCACACGGTCGGCAATATCGTGCTGCAACTGCTGGTGCCATTCATTGCCGGACAATTGCTGCGTCCGGTCATCGGCAAGTGGGTCGACCGCAACAAGGCGATGCTCAAGTTCGTCGATCAGGGATCAATTCTGCTCGTGGTCTACGTGGCGTTCAGCGAAACCGTGAACGAAGGCATCTGGCATTCGATGTCGCTGTCCTCACTCGCTGGCCTGCTCGTCATGAACATCCTGCTGCTGGCGATTGCGCTCTTCATCACCGCTTTCACGGCGAAGCGCCTCGGCTTCAGCCACGCGGATCAGATCACCATCATCTTCTGCGGCTCGAAGAAGAGCCTCGCGTCCGGCATTCCGATGGCGAAAGTGATCTTCGCGTCGCACGCGGTCGGCGCGGTCGTGCTTCCGCTGATGTTGTTCCATCAGATTCAACTGATGGTGTGCGCGGTGCTCGCGCAACGCTGGGGCGCGTGCAAGACTACATCTGAACTCGCACCCGAAACGAAAAACGCAGGCGTGCCTGCGCGCCGCTGATATCGCCGCCATATCCCTGTCCCTCGCTGTAGGCCGCCCTGTGCGGCCTTCTCGTCATTCGAAGCATCATTTGATCTCCGCAAGCGGCTTCGGTCAAGTCGGCCGGATGTCATAATAGGCCGGATCGACGCCCGCGTCCGCCAGCACCCGCCGCATCAGTAAAAGTCGTGCCGACCGTGCATCCGGCCTATGCCGTTCGGCCGAATGGCGGCCGGGCATGTGCTTTGCTACACTCTTGTTCATGCCATGCATCCGAACAGGAGAAACGATGCGGCACCAAGCCGCGGCCCGCTCACCGCACTTCTGCGGATGAACGCGCCCATGACTGCCCTTTCGCCCGCCGCGTCACTCGCGTCGGCGCCCGCCTTGCATGCCTTTCTCGCCGATCTGCCGTTCGAACGCGGCTCGGCCATCGCCACCGGACGCGCGTTGCGTGCGCTGGTCGAAGCCGGGCTCGATCTGGGCAGTGTGGGCCGCCGAGCCGCCGACGGCACGCTCGCCATTGACGGCGGCAACGGCGCATTCTGCGCGGCACCAAGGCGTGGTGCTCGGGCGCGGCATCGGTAACGCATGCGCTCGTGACGGCGTGGGACGAGTGCGACGAATCCGTGCTGGTCGCCGTCGACATGCGTCGGCCGGGCGTCCACGTTACCGATACCGGATGGTCGGCCGTCGGCATGCGGGCGAGCGCGAGCGTCGACGTGCGCTTCGACGACGTGCCCGCGACGCGCATCGGCGCGCCTCGCGCGTATCTCGACCGGCCGGGCTTCTGGCAAGGCGGCGCGGGTATCGCCGCATGCTGGTTCGGCGCAACGACGGGCATCGGCGAATACGTGCTGCGCGATACGCGGCGGCGCGCCGATCCGCACAAGCTCGCGCATCTCGGCGCCATCGATACAGTCCTGTCGGCTACCGGCGCGTTGTTGCGCGAGACAGCGGCGCAGATCGATCGCGCGCCGTGCGGCGAGTGTCGTCGCGGACCACGCAGGGCGAGCGCTCGGCGCCGCGCCGCTGTGCCGCGACGGCTATTTCGCGCAAGTGATGGCGGATCTGCCCGTGTTCATTCGACAAAGTCATGCGGAGCGCGATCAGACATCGCTCACTCAGCGCGTGCTCGAGGAGGGAAGCATTTCATGGCAATTGTGACGAGCCGCGCACCGGCGCAAGACGACGCGACCGCGAACCGGCGCGCGACAACTCAGGCGGATGACGCCGGCGACGCGCACGGTCGGCGCATCGAAGGCCAGGGCACGCCCGAAGCCGAATGGTGAAGCTGGGCAGGGCTCACTGCGCTGCCGGAAGTGGATCCGGCGGAACTCGTTCCGTTCGGTGCACGCGCGGTCGTGGTCGCGCCGCATCCGGACGACGAAGTGCTCGGCACCGGCGGTCTACCGGCGGTCTGCTCGCGCGGCTGTCGGACATCACGCGCAATGTGCTGATCGTCGCGATCACGGACGGCACCGCGAGCCATCCCGACTCGCGCGCGTGGCCGCCCGAACGGCTCGCCAGCGTGCGTCCCGATGGAAACGCGCGGAAACGCGCGAGGCGCTGCAGCGGCTGCACCTGCGACACGTTCACGTCGCGCGGCTCGGCTTGCAGGACGGACAAGTTGCGTAGGCCGAATCGAAACTGCCCGCGCTGATCGCGCAGCATCTGACTGCCGGCGACGTCGTGTTCACCATCTGGCGCTGCGACGGCCATCCCGATCACGAAGCCGCCGGCCGCGCCGCATGTGCCGCCGCAAGCGATGCACAAGTCCCCTACGTGGAAGTGCCGCTGTGGACCCTGGCACTGGGCATCGCCCGACGATCCGCGCGTGCCGTGGAGCCGCGCGCGCCGCATCGTGCTCAACGACGCCACGCAAGCCCGCAAGGCAGCGCGCGGTGCAAGCCTTCCGCAGCCAGATCGAACCCGATTCGGCGATCGGCCGTGAGCCGATTCTTCCGGAGCATGTGCTCGCGCGCCTGACGGGTTCCTACGAGGTCGTGCTCATATGACGTCGCCAGAACTTTTCAGCCCAAAAGCCGGCAGTATTTCGACGCGCTCTATCGCGACAGCGACGATCCGTGGGCGATCCGCAGTCGCTGGTACGAGCGCCGCAAGCGCGCGCTGACGCTCGCATCGCTGCCGCACGAACGCTATGCGCGCGCGTTCGAGCCGGCCTGCGGCAACGACGAACTGACCGTCCTGCTCGCGCCGCGCTGCGACGAACTTGATCGCGGCGAACATCAACGAGCACGCCGTCGCGCTGACGCGGGAATGCATCGCGCAGTTCGGGCACGTTCGCGTACAGCCGATGCTCTTACCCGACGCGTGGCCCGACGGCGTGCTCGATCTCGTCGTCATCAGCGAAGTGGACTATTACCTCGACGAGGCGCAGTTGCGTCGCGTCGCGTCGCAGAGCGCGTGCGCGGCAGCCTTTCGCCGAACGGCGCGGTGCTCGCGTGCCATTGACGCAAGCAGATCGACGGATAAACGCTGCACGGCGACGAGGTCCATGCCGTCCTGCGCACGCACATGGGTCTGCCGGTGCTTTGCCACTACGAAGACGATGACCTCATCCTCGACGTGTGAACGCCGGATGGTCTTTTCGGTGCATCGCCGGGAGTCGTTGGAAAGTACGGTTTAGTTCTTTTACTAAACAAATAAAAGCCTTCAAAGTCCTTATAACAAGGGCCTCTAGTGGTTTTCTCTAGGTCTCCGTCGCGGTGTTGTACAGATTTTTACTATATAATTGCCATGATTAAATGAATTATGCGCCCAAAGTAAACATAAACAGCGCGCCCTCGCTTCAATCCGACGGAGACGAACCACACCACGATGGCCACCACCATTCGCGATGTCGTGCGCGCAGCGAGCGTCTCGATCGGAACCGTTTCGCGGGCGCTCAAAAACCAGCCGGGCCTGTCTGAGGCGACACGCGAACGCGTCGCCGAAGTCGCGCAGCAACTCGACTACGACTCCGCACAGTTGCGCACCCGCATTCGCTGCGTGACCTTCCTGCTGCATCGGCAGCACAACAATTTCTCGGTCAGTCCGTTCTTTTCGCATGTGCTCAACGGCTTTGAAGAAGCCTGTTGCGAGCGCAAGCTCGTGCCATCGGTGCTGACGGCCGGCCCGACTCACAATCTCGCCCAGCAGATGCGCCTGCATGCGCCCGATGCCATCGCGGTCGTGGGCTTCGTCGAGCCGGAATTGCTGTCGCACCTGCATTCGCTCGCGCGGCCGATCGTGCTGATCGACCTGCGCGCGCCGGGCTTCCGGTCGGTGAACATCGATAACGTAAAAAGCGTGTCGCTCGCGATGCAGCATCTGTTCGCGCAAGGGCGCAGGCGCGTCGCGTTCATCGGCGGATCGCTCGCGCATCACAGCATCGCGCAGCGGGCGCTCGGCTATCGCAAGGCTTATTTCGATGCCGGATTGCTGTTCGATCCGACGCTCGAAATCGTCAAGCAAGCAGCCAGGCCTGCCCGCCGATCTCGCCGCCGCCGACGCGATGGAACGCCTGATCGCCGATGCGCGCGCAATCCGGTCCGCTGCCGGACGCCGTTTTCGCCTATAATGATGCTGTGCTACGGCCCTCGCCGCGATGCGTGTTTGCCTCGCGCACGGGCTGCGCGTGCCGGAGGACATCGCCTTCGTCGGCTTCGACGACATTCCCGCCGCATCGCAAAGCACGCTTCCTTGTCGACCGTGACGGTCGACAAGGAAGTAAGCGCTCGGGCGGCGCGGCGTCGAATTGCTGCTCGACGATTCGCCGAATCGCGAAGGTCAGGCCGACACGCTGGTGGACGTCAACTTCATTCCTCGCGCGAGTTCCCTGCACCGGGTAGCTTGAGCCAGACATGAACACGGACATGACCATGACCGCTACTCTCGCTGAATTGCCGCTCGACGCGGCGCCGGCCCCCCGATTTCCGCAGCCACGACTTTCTGCTGTCCCATGTGCGCGACACGCTCGCGTTCTACGCCGGCACCGCGCGCGATCAGTCGGGCGGCTTCTTCCACTTCTTCAAGGACGACGGCCGCGTCTACGATCGCACCACGCGGCATCTGGTCAGCAGCACGCGCTTCATCTTCATCTTCAATTATGCGATGGCGTATCGCCACTTCGGGGATACGCGGTATCAGGACGACGCGCGCCACGCCTTCGCGTTTCTGCGCGATGCGCACTGGGACGCCGCGCTCGAAGGCTACGACTGGGAAATCGAATGGCGCGACGGCAGCCGGCGCACGCTCGACGGCACGCGCCACTGCGAATGGCCTTCGTGCTGCTCGCCTGCGCGCATGCCGCGATGGCGGGCATCGACGAAGCCCGGCCGATGATCGACGACACCTTCGCGCTGATACGAATACGGCGCGTGGTATCGCATCCTCACCTGCGACAACCGCAAGTACGGCGACGAGAAAAGTCCGGCCGGCAAGACCGATTACCACACGATGGGCGCGTGCTACGAGGTGCTGAACGCGCTGCCGTCGTCACAACATTCACGGTGAAAACGATGGCGAGCGAGCATTCTACCTTTCCGCAATTCGTGTCGGCGGGCGACATCCTTACGGACATGATCCGCACCGACGTATCGAGCTGGCTGTCGCGTCCGGGCGGCGCGGGCTGGAACGTTGCCCGCGCGGTCGCGCAGCTCGGGCTGCCGACGGCCTGCGCCGGTTCGCTCGGCACCGACAACTTTTCCGACGATCTGTGGGACACGAGCGTCGCATCCGGCCTCGACATGCGTTTCATGCAGCGCGTCGAGCGTCCGCCGCTGCTGGCGATCGTCCACAAGACGCAGCCGCCGACCTACTACTTCATGGGCGAAAACGGCGCGGATCTGGCCTTCGATCCGTCGAATCTGCCGCAGAGCTGGATGGATCGCGTGAAGTGGGCGCACTTCGGCTGCATCAGCCTCGTGCGCCAGCCGCTCGGCACGACGCTCGCAGCACTCGCCGCGCAACTGCGCGGGCACGGCGTGAAGATCAGCTTCGATCCGAACTACCGCAATCTGATGGAGCACGGCTACGAGCCGATCCTGCGCAACATGGCGGGCCTCGCCGATCTCATCAAGGTGTCGAACGAAGATCTGCACATGCTCTTCAAGGGCGTCTCCGAAGCCGACGCGCTCGCGCAGATTCGCGCGATGAATCCGCAGGCGACGGTGCTCGTCACGCGCGGTTCCGCCGAAGCGACGCTGCATGTCGGCGACGCGACCTATCGCGCGCGGCCGCCGAGCGTCGAAGTCGCGGACACGGTCGGCGCGGGCGACGCGTCCATCGGCGGCCTGCTCTACAGCCTGATGGCGCGGCACGGCGAGTGGCCCGATCACCTGAGATTCGCGCTCGCGGCGGGCGCCGCCACCTGCTGTCATTCGGGCGCGCATTCGCCGTCCCTCGCTGAGGTCGAGGAATTGCTGAAGTGAGGCTCATGCGTCACGCGCGAGCCGTCGCGTATGACGCATGAGCACGCATCCATACGCACGAAATGACTGCGTGCTAGCATGAATTTTCCTTCCGGCGTTACCGTCACGGGCGAATCCATCATGGACGACACGACCTACACCAAAGGCATCGACACCGCGACGATCAGCGTGCGCGCCATCGATTCGGGGCAGTTCCAGGGTCTGGTATCGCTCGCGCGCGACGACGGCGAAGGCAGCGATCCGACATCTACGAAGTCGAAGCCGCATCGCACAACGAGACGGAAGCGCTGGAGGAAGCGCGTACGCTCGCGCATCGCATCCTTGGGAAAATCGAGCTGTAACGAGCAACGCGGCTTCTACACGAAGGAGGGCATCGTGCTGGAGCAGGTCTTCCTCTACGGCGTCTATGCGATTCATGTGCGCCCGGTCGAACTTCAGGGCGCGCGCTGGGACGCCGAATACGAAATCCGTCACAACGACAAGGCCGTGCAGTCGTGGACGACCGTCGGCGGCGACGAGGGTTTCGTCGATCAGGCCCAGGCGATCGAACTCGCGCACCGGCGCGGCGTCGCCGATATCGAAGCCGGCGCGGGCATTCCCAAACCGCGCTCCTTTCCCTGAACGACACCGGCGCGCCCGGCTACGCCTTGGTCGCGTGCGGCTTGAGCGCGAGCCGTTGCGCTTCGCGATGCTCGATGTCCATCGCGCATTCGTAGCCTTCGCGCGCGGCCGCGCGCTCGACGTAATCGAACAGCGCGGCTCGATCAGCTTCGCTATGAACGCGATCTGCAAGGTGCTCGCCGCGAGAATGTCGGCGGTCGTGAAGCGCTCGCCGAGTTGCCACGGCCCTTCTTCGAGCGCGCCCTCGATCGCATGCTCGACGCGCGCGAGATCGCCCCAGCCGAAGCTCACCGTATTCGACGGCGCGCCCGTCATGCGTTCGGCCATTGCCGGTTCGAGGCACGAGCCGGTGAAGAACATCCATTGCAGAAAGCGCCCGTGCGCGGCGGCGTCGAACGGCACGCCGAGTCCGCTTTGCGGAAACCGATCGGCGAGATACAGCAGGACCGCGCCCGATTCCGCGACGCACGCGCCGCCGTCTTCCAGCGCGGGCAGCTTCGTCATTGGATTGACGCGGTGAAATGCGCCTTCGTTCTGCGCGCCCGCGCGAATGTTCACGAACTCGAGTTCGTAGGGCACGCGCATTTCCTCGAGCATCCAGAGCGCGCGAAAGGCGCGCGTCTTCGGCCAGTAATAGCGCTTCATCGGCTTCCCTTGTTCGAACGATGCAACTGGTTTCTGACGAGAAGTTCAGATTAGTCGACGGGCGTCCGTGACGGCTCCGGGTATACGCCGATGCGCGCCGGATCGGGAAGATTTCGCTCGCAAAACGCCGAAATGCTCGCTTCGCTTGCGCACGGCAAAGCGATCCGAGCGCAAAAGCCAAAACATTTCCGTTTTCGTCGGCGAAGAATGACGTATCGCCTCACATAAGAAAATCGGAGATTCAATGAACGCACGCGTCCCCGCCGATGCCTTCCCGCCCGTCCTGTCGGATTATCGCCTGAGCGACAACCTCGATGCGACTTCCGGACGCATCTTCCTCACCGGCACGCAGGCGCTCGTGCGTCTCGCGCTGATGCAGCGCCAGCTCGACCGCGCCGCCGGGCTCGCCACGGCGGGTTTCATCAGCGGCTATCGCGGCTCGCCGCTCGGCATGGTCGATCAGCAACTGTGGAAGACGAAGAAGCTGCTCGCGTCGCACGACGTGCGTTTCCTGCCCGCGATCAACGAGGAACTCGGCGGCACCGCCGTGCTCGGCACACAGCGCGTCGAATCGGATGCCGAACGCACCGTCGACGGCGTCTTCGCGATGTGGTACGGCAAAGGTCCGGGCGACGATCGCGCAGGTGATGCGCTCAAGCACGGCAACGCCTACGGTTCGTCGCCGCACGGCGGCGTGCTGGTGGTCGCGGGCGACGATCATGGCTGCGTGTCGTCGTCGATGCCGCATCAGAGCGATCAGACGATGATCTCCTGGCACATGCCGGTGCTGAATCCGTCGAATGTTTCGGACATGCTGGAGTTCGGCCTGTATGGCTGGACGCTGTCGCGATTCTCCGGCGCGTGGGTCGGCTTCAAGGCGATTTCGGAGACGGTCGAATCCGGCTCGACGGTCGATCTCGACGCCATCCGCACACAATGGAGCGCGCCGAACGGCTTCGCGCCGCCGCCGGGCGGACTGCACAATCGCTGGCCCGATCTGCCGAGCCTGACGATCGAAGCGCGCCTTGCCGCGAAAATCGACGCCGTGCGCCACTTCGCGCGCGCGAACAGCATCGACAAATGGATCGTGCAGAGCACGCGCGCGAACGTTGGCATCGTGACCTGCGGCAAGGCGCATCTCGATCTGATGGAAGCGCTGCGCCGGCTCGATCTCACCGTCGACGATCTCGATGCCGCCGGCGTACGCATCTACAAGGTCGGGTTGTCCTATCCGCTCGAAACGACGCGGCTCGACCGCTTCGTCGAGGGCTTGTCGGAAGTGCTCGTGATCGAGGAGAAAGAGCCGGTCGTCGAGCAGTAGATCAAGCAGCATCTGTACAACCGAGTGCAGGGCGCACGGCCGGTGGTCGTCGGCAAGCATGCGCAGGACGGCGCGCCGCTCTTGTCCACGCTCGGCGAACTGCGCCCGTCGCGCATGCTGACGGTATTCGCCGACTGGCTCGCGCGTCACAAGCCCGCGCTCGACCGCCGCGACCGGGTAGTCGACCTGGTCGCGCCGCAGATCCTGTCCAATGTCGCCGATGCCGTGAAGCGCACGCCTTATTTCTGCTCGGGCTGTCCGCACAACACGTCGACGAAAAGGTGCCCGAAGGCTCGATCGCGCAGGCAGGCATCGGCTGCCACTTTATGGCGTCGTGGATGGAGCGCGACACGACCGGCCTCATCCAGATGGGCGGCGAAGGCGTCGACTGGGCCTCGCACTCGATGTTCACGAAAACGCCGCACGTCTTTCAGAACCTCGGCGACGGCACGTACTTCCATTCGGGCATTCTCGCGATTCGTCAGGCAGTCGCGGCGAAGGCCAACATCACCTACAAGATTCTCTATAACGATGCCGTCGCGATGACCGGCGGACAGCCCGTCGACGGCAGCATTTCCGTGCCGCAGATCGCGCGTCAGGTGGAGGCGGAAGGCATCGCGCTGTTGCCAATCGTCAGCGACGAGCCGGAGAAGTATCGCGGCCACAAGGACCAGTTTCCGCGCGACACGACGTTTCATCACCGCAGCGAACTCGATGCCGTGCAGCGCCGCCTGCGCGAGACGCCGGGCGTCACCATGCTGATCTACGACCAGACCTGCGCCGCGGAAAAGCGCCGTCGCCGCAAGAAGAACGCGTACCCCGATCCGGACAAGCGGCTCTTTATCAACGAAGCCGTCTGCGAAGGCTGCGGCGATTGCGGCGTGCAGTCGAACTGCCTGTCGGTCGAGCCAGTGGAAAACGAACTCGGCAGAAAGCGCCGCATCGATCAGTCGTCGTGCAACAAGGATTTCTCCTGCGTGAACGGCTTCTGCCCGAGCTTCGTCACGCTCGAAGGCGCGAAGCTGAAGAAGACCGAAGGCCACGCGTTCGATCCCGCCGAACTCGCGCGCCGCGTCGATGCGTTGCCTGTCCCGCACACGCCGCTGGACGACGCGCCCTACGACATTCTGGTCACCGGCGTCGGCGGCACCGGCGTCGTGACGGTCGGCGCACTGATCAGCATGGCCGCGCATCTGGAGGGCAAGAGCGCGTCGGCTCTGGATTTCATGGGCTTCGCGCAGAAAGGCGGCTCGGTGCTGTCGTTCGTGCGCTTTGCGGCAACGGACGCGCTGCTCAATCAGGTGCGCATCGATACGTAGCAGGCCGATCTGCTGCTCGCCTGCAACATGGTCGTCGGAGCGAGCCCGGAGGCCTTGCAGACGGTGCGCCACGACCGCACGAAGATCGTCGTCAATGCGCACGCGATTCCGAACGCGAGCTTCGTGCAGAACCCGGACGCGAATCTTCACGCCGATGCGCTCATCGACAAGATGCGTCATGCGGCGGGCCCCGGCGCGAAGGATGTGCTCTTTAGCTGCGACGCCCAGGCGCTCGCGACGCGCTTTCTCGGCGATACCATCGGCGCGAACATTCTGATGCTCGGCTATGCGTGGCAGCTCGGTCTCGTGCCGGTATCGCTCGCGGCGCTGATGCGCGCGCTCGAACTGAACAATATCGCGGTCGAGAAGAACAAGCTGGCGTTCTCGATCGGCCGCCTCGCCGCGCAGGATGCCGCCGCGCTCGATGCGCTGACCGCGCAGGTCGTCGCGAAACGCGTCTCACTCGCCGACATGACGCTCGCCGAACTCATCCGCGATCGCGAGGAACGGCTGAGCGCTTACGGCGGCGCGAATTACGTCGCGCGCTACCGCGCGCCGCTCGACCGAGCCTCCAACGAAACCGTCAAGCACGCGATCGCCGTCACGTTCTACAAGCTGCTCGCGGTGAAGGACGAATACGAAGTCGCGCGCCTCCACGCGGACCCGGCGTTTCGCGCCGCGCTCGCCGCGCAGTTCGAGGGCGCGGCGGGCGACGCCTACACGGTGAAGTTCAATCTCGCACCGCCGACGCTCACGGCGGGCGGCGGCGTGCCGTCGAAGCGCAGCTTCGGCCAGTGGATGTGGCCGGTGATGCGCGGCCTGTCGTCGTTGCTCGCGCTGCGCGGCAGCGTGCTCGATCCGTTCGGCCGCACGCTGGAACGCTGCATGGAGCGCCAGCTCGCCGCCGACCTCGAAACGACCATGACGCGCGCGCTGGCCCGGCTCGACGCTTCGAACGCGCAGGACGTCGTGGCGCTCGCCGCGCTGTTCGAGCGCGTGCGCGGCTACGGTCACGTCAAGCTCGCGAACCTCGCGATGGTCAAGCGCGCCGAGTGCGATATCGCGGCTCGCCTCGGCATCGACGCGGCGACGGGCGACGCGGTGCGCGCGGCCATCGACACGATGAAGGGCGCATCGACGCTCAAAAGCATTCCGGTGGTCGTCGCGAAGTAAGGCGACGTAAGCGACGCGGCGTTCAGTCGAGCGCCGCGTCCGGCACCCAGTCGATATCGCCGCACAGCACGACGCGCTTGCCGCCCGAGCGCGTCTCGACCGACAGCGTGACGCAGGGCATCGCCTCGTTGATCGACAGATACGGCTTGGTCACCTGCACGCGTTCGGGATCGGCGAGCGCCGCGCGGAAGTACGGGCGGCGCACCAGTTCGCGCCTTGCGCATCGATGAGCGGCAGAAAATGCGCTTCGTGCGCGGCGCGATCCGCGCGCAGCACGACGTTGCGTCCGGCCTGCCTGCCATTGACATCGAGCAGGAAACAACGCGCTGCGTGATCGAGTGCGAGGAAGTTCCAGCAGACCTCGAGTGCGAGGAAGTTCCAGCAGACCTCTTCGAGTGGTTCGCCCGCCGCGAGCCGTTCGGCGGCGCGTTCGAACGCGCGCACATAGGGTTGCAGACGCGTGGCGACGCGACGCTCGCGCGCTTCGGTCTGCAGGCGATATCGCTCCGTCAGCTCGCCGATGACCGTCTGCGCATGCGCGCCGTCGGCCAGTCCCGGATGCGGTCGCGCGAAGAAAAAGCCTTGCACGAAATCCGCGTCGCTCACGAGCGCGAGTTGCGCTTCGTGCTCCGTTTCGACGCCTTCCATCAGCACCAGCTTGCCCGCCTCGTGCAGCAGCGAGACGATGCCCGACAGCACCGCTTCCATGTTGCGGCGCTGCTTGATCGTGCGCGGCAACAGCGGCGCGTGCACGTTGTAGCCGGCGTGCGAGAGCATCACGCGGTCGAGCTGGACGATGTCCGGGTCGAGTTGCCAGATCCGCTCGATGTTGGTGTGTCCCGCGCCGAAGTCGTCGAGCGCGATGAGAAAGCCCTGCTCGCGGAACTGCTGCACGTCCTGCGCGAACCGCTCGATGTCCTCGGCGCTTTGCTCCATCACTTCGAGCACGACGCAGCGCCGCTCGATGCGTAGGCGCTTCAGGTTCGCCATCAGCGCGGCGGTGTGATACGGCTCGGTCAGCGCGCCCGAATGCACGTTGAGAAAGAGTCATTCGTCCTGCGCACCGAGCATCTTGAAGTTTTCCAGATGCAGCGCCTGCGTGAGCCGGTCGATCGTCAGCGCTTCGCCGGTGCGCGACGCCTGGCCGAACACGTCGACCGGCGACACCGGCCGATCGAGCGTATCGTGCGCGCGCAGCAGCCCTTCGTAGCCGACCGCGCGCATATGCGACAGGCTGAACACCGGCTGGAAGATGCTCGACAGCGTCCATTCGCCGTGTTCGACCGAATAGCGAGATTGAGGCCCGACATCACGCCGAGTTCGAAATTGCGTGCGGAAACCATCGTCTTTTCCGGATTGGCGATCACCATGACGACACCTCGACGACACCTCGATTTGCGCCTCTATCGACCGCACCCCGAACCTGCCCGATACCGTATTCATAGAAAGCCCTCGTTTGATCTTGCGGGAAACCGTCACGTTCGCGATCTTCCGTGGGACACGTTAAAGCAAGCTCCATGCGCACGCCGCAGCATGTTTTTCTCGCGATTCGCTTACGGCGTGCACTTCTGCAAGGCGAAACCGGCGTGCATCCGCACCGTCTCGGTGCATGAATTGCAAACGAGGCCGCAACGATACGAAGAATGTTGGCTTCGCGCGCAGCGGCTACACTTTCGGCTCATCGCAAAAATCAATGCTAGATGCCGGACGCGCACGCCGCCATCGCGCATCGTGTCGCCCGGTGCAGTGACGCACACAATGGAAATCGTCTTTACCGTCCTCATTCTTCTGCTGACAGTGGCCTTGTTGAGACTGAGCTTGAGCCTGCTTCCGGTGATGAAGCTACCGCTCGCTGGTTCAGATCGTCATCGGCGCGTGCTCACGTGGCCCGGCTTCGGGCTGCATGTGAGCTTCGATCTGGAAATCTTCATGCTGCTGTTCATTCCGCCGCTGCTGTTCGCGGACGGCTAGCGCATTCCGAAGNCGGCGTGCTCGGCTATTTCCTGCACGCGATGATTCCTTCGATGCCGTTGCCGGTCGCCTTCGCGCTAGCGGCGGTGCTGTCGCCGACCGACACGGTCGCGCTGTCGGGCATCGCGAGCCGCAACCGCATTCCGGCGAACCTGATGCACATCCTGGAAGGCGAGGCGCTGATGAACGACGCGTCGGGTCTCGTCGCGCTGAAATTCGCGATTGCGGCGGCACTGACCGGCATGTTTTCGATGCGCGAAGCGACCATCAGCTTCTTCGTGATCGCGGCGAGCGGACTCGCGATCGGCGCGGCGATCAGCTACGCGGTCACGGAGCTTCNCCATCCTGATTCCGTTCGCGGCTTACGTGGTGGGGAGCGCGTCGGCTGTTCGGGCGTTCTGGCGACGGTATCGGCGGGCATGATGATGAACATCCAGAGCCTGCGCGACAGCATTCCGAGTTCGGCGCGCGTGCGCATGGCGAGCACCTGGACGATGATCGAGTTCGTCTTCAACGGGATGGTATTTATTCTGCTGGGATGGTGTTTATTCTGCTGGGCTGCAGCTACCGCACATCATCGAGCAGGCGCTGATCGAGGCGCATCACGACGGATCGCGTCAGGTGGGTTTGTTGATCAGCTATGTGCTGGCGACGGTGGTGGCGCTGTATGCGCTGCGCTTCGTGTGAGTGTATTCGCTGTGCTGGTTCGCGAGCCGCAGCGTGGCGAAGCACGGCATCGAGAGCGCGGTGCCGGGCTTTCGCACCCTGGCGATGACGACCATCGGCGGCGTGCGCGGTGCAGTGACGCTGGCGGGCGTGCTGTCCCTGCCGGTGACACTCGACAACGGCACGTCGCTCGAGGGCCGCGATCTGGCGATCTTCATCGCGTCGGCGGTGATTCTGTGTTCCTTGCTGATCACGGTGATCGGGCTGCCGGTTTTGCTGCGCGGCTCGGAGCGCGTGAAGAATCCCCATGCGACGGAAGAGCGGATGGCGTGGCGGCGGGCGGCGCAGGCGGCGATACGCGCGATCGACGAGACCCACGACGAACTCGTCGAGCAGATGACGAGGCAACGTCAGCGCGCGGCGCCGATTCGACGGCGCGAGTGATGGGGATTTATCGAAGGCGCCTCGAGTCGCTCGGTGAGGACGAAGCGCCGTGGGTCGCGGCACGCAAGAGCGAGATTGTCGAGGCGCAGCTCAAGGTGGCTGCACTTGCGGGCTGAACGGGCGGAATTGCTCAGGTTGCGCTCCGCGCAGGTATCGCAGGCTATTAATGATGAGACGCTTTTTAAGCTGATACGGGAGATTGATCTTTCGGAGCAGGCTATTGTTAGTCGCACGCGAGCGGGAGTTTAACTGGCGCTCGGGGGTGGGTGCGGGGTTTTCTGTGGCTTCGGCTGCTGGTTTCTTGCCTCTTACTTTC
>JAQFVI010000372.1 GCA_029439495.1 Caballeronia sp. BR6202001590007 | reverse complement strand
TGAGTGGGCTTTCAACACGAGCGCGAGCGCTGATCTCGGGCTCGGCCCTTTTCCGTGTCACGCGGCATGCTCGTCATGGACGAGCCTGAAGGCGGCCCGACCAGAGTCTTCGACTATTCCACCTTCGGGATGGGGCTGAAGAGCTATCGGCTGCCGAAACGCTTTCAGCTACCGCCCGTTCCCTTGCCAAGAGGCCATGAACTTTCCGGCACCGCTTCCACGACGGATTTTTGGTCTGATGGTGCCGTCTACATGAACCGATCCTTCCCTGGCAAAGAACTCACGTCAGCAGATTTCAACGGCTGCGCTTTCGTGGAAGACCTGGGGAGGCGTGCTGATCGCCAAGAACTACACGATCATGCACGTAGGCATCCCCAAAGCGCTCATGCTCGCGTCGTTCACGAACCCCGCGTTTCTCGGCGCGGCCACGAATGCAGCCAAGGCAATCATTGTCATGAAAGGCGTGAGCGAAGGATTGACTGACGGTTTAGCTTTGACCTCGGCTGTAGGCCTGCTGGAATGCCGATGTTAGCGAAATCGTCCATCCAATCCCCTACCCTCTGCGCTCCACCCCCGGCAACACATACAGCAACTCAAACGCGAGATTCGCCCCAGCAAGGCCGTCGTCCCGAACAGATCATACGGCGGCGCCACTTCCACCAGATCCGCGCTGACCGATATTCAAGCCCCACGCGCCCCGCACGATCTCCAGCGCCTGCGGCACCGTCAGCTTCGCGATCTCGGGCGTGCCCGTGCCCGAAGCGAACGCGGGATCAATGCCGTCGATATCGAACGTGATATACACCGGCCCGTCGCCTATCTGCGTGCGCACTTCGTCCATCAGCGGCACGAGCGACTTGTTCCAGCATTCCTCCGTCTGCACGACGCGAAAGCCCTGCTCGCGGCACCAGTCGAAATCGCCCGCTTCGTAACCCGTGCCGCGCAGGCTGATCTGCACGACGCGCTCGCAGTCGAGCAAGCCCTCTTCCACCGCGCGCCTTAACGGCGTGCCGTGCGCGATCTTCTCGCCGAACATCGTGTCGTTGACGTCGGCGTGGGCATCGACGTGAATCAGGCCGACCTTGCCGTGCTTCGCGTGGATCGCGCGCAGGATCGGCAACGCGATGGTGTGATCTCCGCCGAGCGTGATCGGCTTGCAGTTGTGTTCGAGGATCACGCGGTACGCACGCTCGATCCGGTCGATCGAATCGAGCAGGTTGTACGGGTTGATCGCGACATCGCCGATATCCGCGACGCGCAGCGAATCGAACAGCGCGGCGCGCGTCGCCATGTTGTACGGACGCAGCAGCACGGATTCGCTGCGCACCTGGCGCGGGCCGNCGGCACGTTCGGCAGACGCATCATCGTCGTGATGCCACCGCAGCGCGGCATCTGGTTGCCGGACAGCGGCTGCGAACGCTCGGTGCGCGGATCCTGGAAATGTTCGGCGGGCGTGAAGAGCGAGGACGTATTCATGGCGATCGATGATCCGGTTCAGGTTCAGCCTGCATTCATAGCGCCGTCTCGCGAAAGTTAAAATAGCGCCAAAATTCACTTCACATCGACTTCCATAGATGTTTCCCCGCGCGCCATGTTCACCCATCTCTCCGATCTCGATCTGCGGCTGATCCGCGTGTTCCTCGCCATCGTCGACGCGGGCGGCGTGTCGTCCCGCGCAGGCGACGCTCAACGTCGGCCAGTCGACCATCAGCACGCAACTCGCGACGCTCGAAACGCGGCTCGGTTATCGGCTTTGCGAACGCGAGCGCGGCCGCTTCGCGCTCACCTCGCGCGGCGAACGGTTCGTCGATGCCTGCCGTGCGCTGCTCGACGCCGTCGAAACGTTCGACTCGACCGCGCGCAACGTCGGCAGAAAGCTGGTCGGCACGCTCACGCTCGGCATCATCGGCAATACGCCGGTCAGCGCGAAAGCGCGCATCAGCGAAGCGATCGCGCGCTTTCGAAAGCGAGACGAATCGGTGCGCTTCAACGTGCTCGTCCGTTCGCCCGGAGAACTCAAAGAAATGCTGCTTGCCGGCCGCATTCAAATGGCGATCGGCTATTTCTGGCATCGCGTGCCGTCGCTCGACTACGCGGAGATTTTTCGGAGGATCAGCTCGCTTATTGTGCGCGGGCGCATTCGCTGTTTGCGCGCGCGGGACGCATCGATGTCGCGCAGGCGAACGAACACGCGTGGGCATGGCGCAGCTATCCGTTGCCCGAGGCCGCCGCGCTCGCGCCGCGCAACATCGGCGCGGTCGCGGACAACATGGAAGCGGTCGCGATGCTCGTGCTGTCGGGCAGGCATCTCGGCTATCTGCCCGAGCATTTCGCCGCGCCCTACGTGAAGGAAGTGTTTGCTCGCCCCGCTGAACGCGAAAACGATGCGCTATCGCGCCGCGTTTCAGATGGTGACGCGCGCGGGACGCACATCGAATTCGCACGGTGATGCGCGCCAAGAAATCGTTGCGGCCTTCGTCAAAGACATGATGGCTGCGCACGGGGACGGCATGCTGCGCGTGTGATCGGCATGCGATCCACTTAATGCCAAACGGCAGTCAAGTTAGCAATCCGAGTGCTGGAAAGCCTTATTCGACGAGGCTTCCGACAGATTTATCGCAGAAAAGATTTGCTCCAGTTTAGGACTCCTCCTATGCTCGTCTTGCATTTGCGAAGAAGCTTTTAGGAACTGGCCATTCCCTTCGCTCTGCGCACAAGAACAGCAGGAATCCATTCACTGGAGAAGCCAATGAAAAAATCAGCACTGAGAGATGTGGTTCGGGCGAAGGTATGCGCGACGCTGGCACTGGCCACCTGCATCGGCATCGCCGGCGCGGCATCGGCGGGCACGATACCGGGCAGCACGATTTCCTTCCGTGGCGCGCTGATCGCGCCGCCGTTCGAAGTGGCGACGCTGGAGGCCGCGGCGTCCGGCACCTTTCGCGTGAGCGACAGGACGGGTAGCGCCGATGCGAGCGCGCCGGTCGCCTCGATATCGCGTTCAAGGCGCCGCCGACCGAAGCGCCGAAAGCCGACGTCTCGGTGCAGAGCGCGGACGCCTCGGCGATCCGCGCGGTCTTCGTCGATGGCAACGGAAAGCGCATCGCGCCGTCGCGAAACGGCGCATATCACGTCGGCGCAGCGGGAGGCGAGTTGTCGATCAGGGGAAAAGCGGCGCGCTGATGACGCTCACGACCAGCTACCAGTGAGCGCAATCGGGCAGTGAAACAAAACGATCACCCGTCGATGACGTCCGCGCCCTTCGGCACGGTGAACTTGAAAGTATCGCCCTTCATCGGCGGGTTCTTCTGGATGTTCGAGAAGGTCAGCAGCGTCACGTTGCCGAACACGTCGTGCAGTTCCATCGCCTGCAGATTGCCGTCCTTGAAGCCGATGCCGACCGTCTCGAACTGCGTGTCCTTCGCTTTGGGCGTCAGTTCGAGCCAGTCGATGCCGCCCTTCTCGCCGGCATCGCGCAAGGTGAAGTTCTTTTCCAGATCGTTGCTGCCGAAGAGAATCGCGGCGGGGCTCGCGCCGAGCGCGCGCACGGTGACCTGATTCAGGTCCTTGTCGTAGACGTAGAGCTTGTCGCCGTCGGCCTGGAGAATCTGCGAATACGGGTTGGTGTACGACCAGATGAACTTGCTGGGACGCGCGAACATGAAGGTGCCGCTTGCCGTCGCGCTCTTCGCGGGCATCGCGGATGCGCTCGCGCCGTTGTTCTTGTTCGGCGTCTTGACTTCCTGCTGCGTGAAGTCGCCGCGCACCGCGTGCACCTGCGAGACGAACGCCTTCAGTTGCGCGGTGCCGCTCGCGAACGCGGGCGAGCCGAACAACATCGACGACGACAGCAGTGCCGCGCCGAACACCTGCTTCAAACGATTCCCCGACTGCTGTTTCATGCTGTAGTTCTCCACTTCGAAAGCCGCTTACTCGGCGTCACGCGCCGGCGACAGAATCTCGCGATTGCCGTTCGACGACATCGCCGACACCAGTCCCGAGTTCTCCATCTGCTCGAGCAGGCGCGCCGCGCGGTTGTAGCCGATGCGCAAATGCCGCTGCACGAGCGAAATCGACGCGCGCTTGTTCTTGATGACGACCTCGACCGCCTGGTCGTAAAGGGGATCGGACTCGCCGTCGCCCGCGCCCGCCGATCCCTCGTCGCCGTCGCCGGCGAGACCGCCCTCGAGAATGCCTTCGATGTAATTCGGCTCGCCCTGCTCCTTGAGCTTGTCGACGACGCGATGCACTTCGTCGTCGGACACAAACGCACCGTGCACACGCACCGGCAGACCCGAGCCCGGCGGCAGATACAGCATGTCGCCCATGCCGAGCAGCGATTCTGCGCCCTGCTGATCGAGAATCGTGCGCGAGTCGATCTTCGACGACACCTGGAACGCCATGCGGGTCGGCACGTTCGCCTTGATGAGACCGGTGATGACGTCCACCGACGGACGCTGCGTCGCGAGAATCAGGTGAATGCCCGCCGCGCGCGCCTTCTGCGCGATACGCGCGATCAACTCTTCCACCTTCTTGCCAACGACCATCATCAGGTCGGCGAGTTCGTCGATCACGACGACGATGTTCGGCAGACGCGTCAGCGGTTCCGGCTCGTCCGGCGTCAGGCTGAACGGATTGGGAATCTTCTCGTCGCGCTTTTTGACGTCGTCGATCTTCGAGTTGAAGCTCGCGAGATTGCGCACGCCCATCTTGCTCATCAGCTTGTAGCGGCACTCCATTTCCGCGACCACCCAGTTGAGCGCGTAGCCGGCCTGGCGCATGTCGGTGACGACCGGACACAACAGATGCGGAATGCCTTCGTAGACGCTCATTTCGAGCATCTTCGGATCGATGAGGATCAGGCGCACCTGATCGGCGCTCGTCTTGTAGAGCAGCGAGAGAATCATCGCGTTGATACCGACCGACTTGCCCGAACCCGTCGTGCCGGCGACGAGCAGGTGCGGCATTTTGGCGAGATCGGCGCACACCGGATTGCCGCCGATGTCCTTGCCGAGGCCCATCGTGAGCGGCGACGCGCCGCTCGCATAGACTTCGGAACCGAGAATCTCGGAGAGCTTGACGGTCTGGCGGCGCTGGTTCGGCAGTTCGAGCGCCATGAAGTTCTTGCCCGGAATCGTCTCGACGATGCGAATCGACACGAGCGACAGCGAACGCGCGAGATCCTTCGCGAGATTGACGATCTGGCTGCCCTTCACGCCCGTCGCCGGTTCGATTTCGTAGCGCGTGACGACCGGGCCCGGATACGCCGCGACCACGCTCACTTCGACGCCGAAGTCCTTGAGCTTCTTTTCGATCAGGCGCGAGGTGTATTCGAGCGTATCGGCCGCGATGGTTTCCTGCGTCTTCGGCGGCGGATCGAGCAGTGCGAGCGGCGGCAAGGTGGAATCGCCCGGCAGGTCCTTGAAGAACGGCACCTGACTTTCCTTCTCGGCGCGCTCGGAGCGCGCGGGCGTCGCGACCGGCGGGACGATCATCATCGGTTCGTGGTCTTCCTGCTTCACGCGCGAGCGTACGACCTTGCTTTCGCGCTTCGATGCGGCTTCCTCGCCGACCTTGCGATCGCGGCCCGCTTCGCGGCGCAGTTGCGCGCCGGTGACCGCGTTCATGATGCCGTCGCCGACTTTCTCGCATACCAACAGCCACGAGAAACGGAAATACAGCGACAGGCCAATGCCGAGCAGAATCAGCAGGAACAGCGTCGCGCCCGTGAAGCCGAGCGCATGCGAGACGTGCCGCGCGACGATATCGCCGACGCCGCCGCCCGGCGCGCGCGGCAACTGGACCTTGAGCGACCACATGCGCAGCGCCTCGATGCCGTCGCTCGCGAGCAGCACGAGCACGAACGCGAAGGCTTCGGCGAGCCAGGTGCGGTCTTTCGACGCGTCCTCGTCGACGACCGGCGGTTGCGTGATGCGCCGGTAATTCGCGATGATGCGCCGCGCCAGCAGCACGATCAGCCAGTAGGACGACAGCCCGAACACGAGCAGCAGGATGTCCGACGTGTACGCGCCGACGCGCCCTGCCCAGTTCGAGATGCGATCGACGCTCACCGCATGCGTCCAGCTCGGGTCTTTCCGGCTGTACGAGAGCAGCGCCATGACGAGAAACAGCCCGAGTGCGACCTGGAGGATCCATCGAATCTCGGTGAAGAGCCGCGACATGCGGTGCGGCAGCGCCTGCGGGCTCGCGGAATAAGTAGCTTTGGCCATTGATTCGGTGTCGCTTCGTGTCGCTTGTGGCGGCTCTCACCGTGATGGAGCCGCTTTGAACGGTGAACTATTGTAAACGCTGCACTGCGATGAACGGCGCAAAAACGAGCGCGTTCTTGCATCCTGTAACACTCGTTGCTTCGGAACGTCCTGCTCGCCGGATCGCGTTTTCGCGATCGAATTCGCCCCGGCAAGCTATCGATGCGATTGAAAGGTTCATTCGGAAACCTTTTTCATCGGCCTTTATAATTGCCGTTTTGCACCTCAGATACGGTTTCTCGGAAGACGCACGCGCTGCGGCCCGCCATCGGCGGACATCACCCGCGCGTTTCTGGCGTCGATATTGCTGCGCTCGCGTATGAACGCGTCTCCCGATTTCACCATCGATAACGGACCAACATCATGTCATCGCCCAAACACGCCAAAGTGCTGATCCTCGGTTCCGGCCCTGCTGGATACTCCGCCGCCGTCTATGCAGCACGCGCGAATCTCTCGCCGCTGCTCGTCACCGGCCTCGCGCAAGGCGGCCAGCTGATGACCACCACCGACGTCGAAAACTGGTCGGGCGACCCGTCGGGCGTGCAGGGCCCGGAACTCATGCAGCGCATGGAAGAACACGCGCGCCGCTTCAACACCGAGATCGTCTTCGATCACATTCACACGGCGAAGTTGAACGAGCGCCCGTTCCGCCTGATCGGCGATTCCGGCGAATACACCTGCGATTCGCTCATCATCGCGACCGGCGCATCGGCGCAGTATCTCGGCCTGCTGTCCGAAGAAGCCTTCATGGGCAAGGGCGTGTCGGCCTGCGCGACCTGCGACGGCTTCTTTTATCGCAACGGCGAAGTCGCGGTGATCGGCGGCGGTAATACGGCCGTCGAAGAAGCGCTCTATCTCGCGGACATCGCCAAGAAGGTGACCGTCATCCATCGCCGCGACAAGTTCCGCGCCGAGCCCATCCTTATCGACCGCCTGCTCGCGAAGGAGAAGGAAGGTATCGTCGACATCAAGTGGAATCACGTACTCGACGAAGTCACCGGCGACGCGTCCGGCGTCACCGGCCTGCGCATCAAGAATACGCAGACGGGCGCCACCAGCGAGGTCGCGCTGCAAGGCGTGTTCGTCGCGATCGGCCACAAGCCGAACACCGATCTCTTCACCGGACAAGTCGAAATGAAGGGCGGCTACATCGTCACCAAGGGCGGCACGTCGGGCAACGCCACCGCGACGAGCATCCCCGGCGTGTTCGCGGCGGGCGACGTGCAGGATCACGTCTATCGCCAGGCGATCACCAGCGCGGGCACGGGCTGCATGGCCGCGCTCGATGCGCAGCGCTATCTGGAAAGCATCGACGAAACGCCGACGCCGCATTCGATGAGTCACGAAGTTGATCGTTGAGCGCAGGCAGCGACCCGCTAGAATGAGGGTCGCCCGAAGCGAGCGTTCAACCCAATCGAAGCACCGACGGGCCACGGTTCACGCCGCCGGCCCGTTTGTTTTAGTGCGCGGCTTTTGGCGTGTGGATTAGGCATGCACATTGCCGCTCGTTGCTCTCACGCGTCCCCTTCGATCAATCGCCGCCTGACCGATGCCGAAGAATCTCCCTCACCCGAACGAACCGAAACCGCGCCGCGCGCCCGAGCGAAAGCCCGCGTCGGTAGAGACACAGCCCGTCGACGCGCGCACTGTCGCCGAATCGGTGAAACGCGAAGGGCTGGCCGGACTGGCGTCGCTGAAAAGCACGCTGAAAGCCGATGCCAACAAGCGCGAAGTGCAGCGCATCGCGGCCGCGCGCGCCGAGCGCGAAGCCGCCGCCGGCGCGGACGAGTTCCGCAGCGCGATCGGCGCGATCGAACCGCTCAAGACGCCGCCGCGCATGACGATGACGCGCGTGCCGCCCGAGCCGATTCCGCTGCAGAGCCGTCTCGACGAGGAAGCGGTCCTCCAGGAAGCGCTCTCCGACGAATACGATCCCGAAAGCCTGCTCGACATCGACGAGACGTTGTTCTACTGCCGTCTGGGCGTGAGCCAGGAAGTCGTGAAGAAGCTGCGGTGCGGCGCGTGGATCGTGCAGGCGCAACTCGATCTGCACGGCATGCGCCGCGACGAGGCGCGCGAGGTGATGGCGGAATTCATCCGCGAATCGGTGAAGCGCGGCGTGCGCTGCCTGCGCGTGATTCACGGAAAAGGACTTGGCTCGATCGGGAAAGAACCGGTATTGAAGGGAAAAGTGCGCGCGTGGCTCGTGCAGAAGCAGGCAGTGATCGCGTTCTGCCAGGCGCGCGCCAACGACGGCGGCGCGGGCGCTGTGCTGGTGCTGCTGCAGCCGGGCGGCGTGTCGCGTCATCACAATCATCCGCAAGATCACAAGGGTCGCTGAAGCGGCGCCGCATCGTGCATCCGAGACTCACGCTCGCCATTTCCATCATGGAAGGCCTCGCGATTTTCGCATACGCCTTCTCCGGCCTGATCGAAGCGCGCAAGCGCCGGCTCGATTCGGTCGGCGCGTTTCTCGTCGCGCTCGTCACCACGTTCGGCGGCGGCACGGTGCGCGACGTGCTGCTGTCGCGCCGGCCGTTTTACTGGGTGCATCAGGATTACGTGCTCGTCGTCTTCGCGATGGCGATTTTCGCACCGTTCTTCCTGCGCGTGACTTCGCGCCTGTTCGATCAGCGCGCGCTGCTCATCACCGATGCCGTCGGCCTCTTCAGCGTGTCCGGCACGTCGATCGCGCTCGATGCGCACGCCTTCACCGCGACGCTGTGGGCGTCGTCACCAGCGTCTTCGGCGATATCATGGGGGACGTGCTCTGCAACGAGATTCCGCTGATCCTGCGCGATTCGCGTCCGTATGCGGTCTGCGCGTTCGCGGGCTGCTGGATCTATCTCGGTCTGCAGGAACTCAAAGTCGACACGATCTACAACGTGCTGCTGTCAACCGCATTTATCCTGATCGCGCGGCTCGTCACCTTCAAGTTCGACATCCGGCTGCCGCACTAGTGTGATTAGCGTGTTTGGACGCCCCGGCGACTCCGGCCGCAAGTTTGTCAAACGGGCGGGAAAACCCGCTGATTTGCTACAATCCAGAAGTTTTCCCGACCCCGCATTGACCAGACGGCGCCACACCGCCCGTCGTCAATTCGCATACAGAAAATGAACATTGAGCAAGCGCGTTTCAACATGATCGAGCAGCAGATTCGTCCGTGGGAAGTGCTGGACCAAGACGTGCTCAATTTGCTCGCAATCGTCAAGCGCGAGAACTTCGTTCCCGTCACGTACCGCAACATCGCTTTCGCGGACCTCGAAGTGCCGCTGCCGGGCGGCCAGCGCATGCTGTCGCCGAAGATCGAAGCGCGCGTGCTCCAGGAACTGGCCGTGCACAAGGGTGAGACCGTGCTCGAAATCGGCGCNATTCGCCCGTCAGAATCTCGCCGCGAACGGCGTGAGCAATGCGCAGGTCGTCGTGGGCGACGGCGCGATCGGCTGGATCGACGGCGCGCCCTACAACGTGATCTGCGTGTCGGGCGGCCTGCCCGTCATGCCGCAGGAATTCCTCGAACAGTTGAAGATCAGCGGCCGCATCGCGGCATTCGTCGGCACGGCGCCGGTCATGAAGGCGCAGATCATCACGCGTGTCGACGAAAAGCAATTCCGCGTCTCGGACATCTTCGAGACGCGGGTGTCGCCGCTCACCAACGCCGTGCATCCGTCGGCGTTCAAGTTCTGACTTTCCACCTTCATCGACGCCGGGCCGCACGCCCGGCGTTTCGCTTTTTACGCTCATGAAAAATCTGACCGCACCCGAACTTGCCGCGTGGCTCGCGGACGCGTCGCGCGCCGCGCCCGTCCTGCTCGACGTGCGCGAGCCGTGGGAACTCGACACCGCGAAAATGGCGAACATCGTGTCGATCCCGATGCGCGACATTCCCGCACGCAGCGAAGAACTCGACGACGATGCGCCAATCGTCTGCATCTGTCATCACGGCGCGCGCAGCGCCAACGTCGGCATGTTCCTGGAGTCGCGCGGCTTCACCAACGTGTTCAATCTGTACGGTGGCATCGACGCATGGTCGAAACAGGTCAATCCGAGCGTGCCGATTTACTGAATCCTGTCGCTGAATTCCGTCGGGCCAATAAAAAGCCGCATGGTCGACAACCATGCCTCTTTTTGCTTTCAGGCGTGCGTGCAAAGTGCGCCGGATCGGCGCTCAGACCACGTTCATCGCGAGCGCGCTTTCCCGATAATGTTCGGCCGCCTTCTCCGGCTCGCCGATTTGTTCGAACAACCGTGCGAGCGCGCGATGCGTGCGGATCTTGAGCGGCTCGTTGTCCGCCGCCTTCAACGCGGATTCGAGGAAGGCCTGCGCCTTCCCCCACAACTGCTGATGCAAACACAACCGGCCCAGCGTGAAGAGCAGATCGGCGTCCTCTGTGCGCTCCTTCTGCCAGCCTTCGGCACGCTGAATGAGCGGGAACGCATCGCCGCCGACGATACAGTCCGGATAGCGCCGCAACAACCGCGCGTCCCAGTTGTGCGCGAGCGCGTCCTCGACGATCTTCTTCGCTTCCGCGCGGCGATCGAGCGCGATCAACAGTTCCGCCGTGAGATCCGCGAGGCGCGGCGACTGGCGCTCGGCGAGCGTCAGCGATTGCCAGAGTTCCATCAGCGCATCCGGATTGTGACGGCGATCGCGCAGCAGATTTTCCGCCGCGACCTGACGTAACCGCACCGCGACGGCCGGATGCAGCGCCTCGCGCTTTTCAAGCATGCGCACAAGCTTCAGCACTTCGCCCCAGTTCTTCAGTTGCTGCTGCGCGCGCAGCGCGATCTGCTGCGCATGGATGCGCCGGCCGCCCTGCGCCTGCATTTCGGTCAGCACGATCAGCGCGCCGTCGGCATCGCGGCCATCGGCGCGCATGTCGGCGGTCGCCATCAGGCGCGCGTCCTGCCAGTCGGCGCCGGTGACCTGGCCGAGCCATTCGTCGCGGCGCGCATATTCGTGCAGCCGATGCACCGCGCTCGCCGCGATCAGACTCGCGGCGGCCTGGTTGTCCTCGACCAACAGCGCATCGCGCGCGGCTTTCTCCGCCTTCGAGAAGCGCCCGGCGTACAGATGGCCGACGGCATCGCGCAGCGACGCGTTCGCCTTGTTCTGCTTGCTGCGCGCGCGATAAGCGGCGACGCGGCCCGGCATCTTCCAGACGCCGCGCACGGCGCGGATCACGCCATACAGCACGATGAACAACACGACGAGCGCCACCACGAACAGGTTGAGCGAGACGTCCACGCGATACGGCGGAATCACGAGCAGGATCTGCCCGCCGTCGAAACCGCCGACCGTCGCGACGATGACCGCGACCGCGAACAGCAGCGCAAGCCAGATGAGTCCTCGAATCGTCATCATCCGCCTCGCTTGAACTGATGTACGGCGGCCAGGCTCGCGTTCAGGTTCGGCACCGAGACCGCGAGCGAAGCGGCATCGACGGCCTTCACGAGATCGCGCACGGACTGGACTTTCTTCGAGGCCGGATCGAAGTAACACGCGAGCGCGACATCAGCGGCCTTCAGATCCGATTTGAGCGTCGGCTCGCTGCGCGACAGCAGCGAAAGCCGCGCCGACAGCAGGCGCAGCTTGACGTTTTCGCGCACGAAGTAGCCCTGGTCGGGCGACGTGAGCATCGCGTCGGCGTTATCGATGCGGCGCACCGACACGAGACTCGACAACTGCTGGCCGATGCCCGCCGTGATCTGGTGCCACAGCACCTTCCAGCGCGGCTCGCCGGTCGCGGCCGCGACCGATGCGCTGTCCGCCGGCTCGGCGGCTTGCGCGCGCGCCCGCGCGATCGGCGCTTCGCCAGCGAGCGGCAACTGGTCGATCTGGTCGATGGCCGTATCGAGCTTGATCGCGAGGCCAGTGAGATCGGTGCTCGGCGTGGCCTTCAGCTTATCGATGTCACCCGCGATCGCCTTGCGGATGGTGACGACCTGCGCGCCGGTGGTTGCCGCGAGCCGCTCGTCGGCGCTTTGCAGCGCGAACAGCGCGAGCTGCACGTTGCCGGTCAGTTGAAGCTGCTGGCTCGCGCTCGACAGAATCTGCTCGACTTCGGCGATGGTCCAGTCGTCGCGATTGCTCGCGAGATCCTGATACTGCTGCTGCAGCGTCTGCGAATGCGCTTCGGCATCGGACAACTTGCCTTGCAACTGGATAACCTGCGTGTTGAGCGCGGCCGTCGCGCTCGCGGCCTGATCGGCCTTGGCGCGCAATTCGGCGCTTTGGGCATCGGTTTGCGCGACCTGTTGCGCGAACTGCGCGTCGTGGCGCTCGAACTTGCGGTTCAGCACGAACGCGCCGCCGCCCGCCGCCACGGCGAGCAGGACGACGATGAACCATAACAGCACCACACTCGCGCCGCCGCCCTTCTTCGCTTGCTGCTCGTAAGGCGTGAAAGGAGTGTTCGGCGAGTTCGGTTTCACGTTCGGCTGAGGTGAATCTTTCTTGGAATCATTCGAATCAGTCATGCTTGATTGAGCCGGTTGATAAGCCGCTGATCGGGCCGTTGGTTGCTCGGGTTGCGAAGCCGGCGCGGTGGCCGAGGGTGTTTCTACGGAAGTTGAAACCGAAGCATTCACCGGCGCGGCGCCTGCGTCGCCGGGCGTGCGCGGGAACATCGCGTCGATCGCCTCGACGATGCGTTCGTCGCCCGCGCCGGACACCGACATCCTATCAAAACCCGTCTGGCGCGCGGCTTCGGTGATGCGCGGATGCGGGCAGACCACCGGCGCGCGCCGGAGTGCCTCGATTTCGTCGTCGGTGAGATGTTCACGCGCGAGTTCGTCGAGATTGCGCACGCCCTCCGAACTCGTCAGCAGCCAAGTGTGAGGCGCACCCGCGAGCAGCGCGTGAATGCGCTCCCACTTTTGCATCGATGGCTCGGGCAGCACGCGTCGATACGCGGCCACCTTCTCCACGCGCGCACCCGCTTCGGTCATGCGCTCGGCGAGCCATTCGCGGCCGCCATTGCCGCACACGATCAGCACGCGCCGGCCTTCGAGACCGTTTTCACCGAAGCTCGCCTCGATTGCCGTATAGAGCGCCTCGGAATCGAAACGCGGATCGGCGTCGTCCGCCGACGGGCTGATGACGCGATGCGTCGCGGCGCTCACGCCCTGCCGCGCCAGCGCCGCGACGCTGCCTGGACCGACGACCGCGACCGGCACGTCGGCGGGCCACGGCGCGTGCATGCGCGAAAAAGCCTGATCAATCGCATTCGGCGACACGAACACGACAAGCGCGTAGCAATCCGGCTCGGGCGCATAAAGTTCGTCGAGCACGGCGCACAGAGGCGCATCGTCGGCGACGGGCGCGATATTGATGAGCGGAAATTCGAGCGTGTCGAAACCGGCGTCGTGCAGTCGCGCGAGCAGCGCGTCCGACTGCGCCGCCGGACGCGTGACGATGACGGTGGCGCGGCGGTCGCTCGCCATCAGGATTTCGAATCCGATGCGAGCGGCACGTTGGGGCCGCCGTCGTGAACGATCGTGGTGAGCACGTTGACGATATCCATCGCGCCTTGCGCTTCGAGCTCGGACGATACGCGGCGTCCCAGTTCGAGCGCGGCGTCCAGATCGGGCGAATTCGCGCTCGCTTCCGCGCGCAACACGCGGCGGCCGTCCGGCAGCGCGACGATGCCGCGCAAATGCAGCGCGTCGCTGTTCCATTGCGCGAATGCGGCGAGCGGCACTTCGCAGCTTCCGCCGAGCGCGCGCGACACGGCGCGTTCGGCTTCGACGGCGAGCGCGGTTTTTTCATCGTGGAGCGGCGCGAGCCAGGCGGCGAGTTCGGGTCGATCCGCGCGGATTTCGATGCCGAGCGCGCCCTGCCCGGCCGCCGGCAGACTCTGCGAGGCATCCAGCCGCGCGCGGATGCGGCTTTCCATGCCCAGACGCTTGAGACCCGCCGCGGCGAGGATGATCGCCGCATAGTCGCCGCGATCCAGCTTGGCGAGGCGCGTATCGAGATTGCCACGCAACGGCCGCACGTCCAGATGAGGAAAGCGCGTGCGGATCATCGCGTCGCGGCGCAGGCTGGAGGTCCCGACGATGCTGCCCGCGGGCAGCGCGTCGAGCGAATCGTAGCGAGACGAGACGAACGAGTCGCACGGATCCTCGCGTTCGAGGATGGCGCCAAGCGCGAAGCCCTCGGGCAGTTGCATCGGCACGTCCTTGAGCGAATGGACGGCGAGATCGGCGCGGCCGTCGGCGATGGCGGCCTCGAGTTCCTTGACGAACAGGCCCTTGCCACCGACCTTGGACAGCGTGCGATTGAGGATCTGATCGCCGCGCGTCGTCATTCCGAGGATTTTCACGTCGCAACGTGGATATAATTTGTGCAGCGCACACTGGACGTGCTCGGCTTGCCACATGGCGAGCCGGCTTTCCCGCGAAGCGATGGTCAGGCTCGCGGGCGGTGTCGTGGAAAGCGTCTCGGAATTCATTGATGCTCGACGAATGACGGGATGAATAACGAACAATGGTAGCACGCACGCCAGGGTCCATTTATAGACGGAGACGGGCGGCGCGCTTTGTGCCAGATTGCTGCCACGATACGCACGTCCGTTCGCGCGATTTTCTCGAAGGCCGGGCTTCGCCGCGGCAGTGCTTCATGCGCTTGCTTTCGCCGATAAATTTGTCGATGTACCTTGGATCGTCACGCGTGCCGCTGCCTCAAGCTCAAGAGGAGAATCCACCGTGACGTCTTCCGGATCAGCCCGCCCGGCGCACCGCCTTGCTGCATCGCCTGCACCCCTCGATCACGAGTCGAACGACGCATCGTCGGCCGCCGTTTCCACGGCTGTCGAGCCGACGAAAGCCAAGGCGAAAGCGTCGAAGAAGGACGCGAAGCACGCCGCCTCCAACGGCGCTGCCCGGCCCGACGCGACGGCAGTCGAACCGTCGAAGTCGTCCGGACGCACGCGACGACGAGGACCGGCCGCTCTTCGAAAACATCCACTGTCTGGGACGCCTGCTCGGCGACGTCCTGCGCGAGCAGGAAGGCGACGCCGTGTTCGATGTCGTCGAAACCATTCGTCAGACCGCCGTCAAGTTCCGCCGCGAAGACGATGTCGATGCATCGCAGGCGCTGGAGAAGAAGCTGCGCGCGCTGACGCCCGAGCAGACGGTGAGTGTGGTGCGCGCGTTTTCGTACTTCTCGCATCTCGCGAACATCGCCGAGGACCGGCATCACAACCGGCACCGGCGCAGCACGAACGCGCCCGCAACGAAGCCGTGTTGCGCGCGCGTGTGACTTTGCTCTGGCAGACGCGCATGCTGCGCGACGCGCGCCTGACCGTCGCCGATGAAATCGAAAACGCGCTGTCATACTACCGCACGACCTTCCTCGAAGAGATTCCCGCGCTTTACGCTGATATCGAAGCCGCGCTTGGCGAGCACGGCGTGCCTGCGCGTCTGCCGGCGTTCTTCCAGATGGGAAGCTGGATCGGCGGCGACCGCGACGGCAATCCGAACGTGACCGAGCCGACGCTCGAAACCGCGATCACGCGGCAGGCGACGGTGATCTTCGAACACTATCTGGAACAGGTGCACAAGCTCGGCGCGGAACTGTCCGTGTCGAATCTGCCCGCCGGGTCGAGCGACGCCTTGCAGGCGCTCGCGGATGCGTCGCCGGATCAATCGGAACATCGCACGGACGAGCCGTACCGGCGCGCGTTGATCGGCATCTATACGCGCCTTGCGGCAAGCGCGCGCGTGCGTCGGAGGTGTTCGGCTTCCATCTCGCGAGCATCGACTTGCGGTAGAGTTCGGACATCCACGAAGCGGTGATCGCCGAACTGCTGGCGCGCGCGGGCATCGTCGCGGATTATGCGTCGCTCTCGGAGGAAGAGAAGCGCGCGATCCTGCTGAAGGAACTCGCGCAACCGCATCCGCTGCGTCTGCCCTACGCGGAGTATTCGGACCTCGCGAAGAGCGAACTCGGCGCGCGAGCGGTGCGCAACTACATCATTTCGCACACGGAGACCGTGAGCGATCTGCTCGAAGTGGATGCTGCTGCAGAAGGAAACCGGAGTCCTGAAGGGTTGCCTCGGCGCGGCGAACGATGCCGCGATGCCGCGCGCGACGGCGTGATGGTGATTCCACTCTTCGAGACCATCGCCGACTTGCGCAATGCGCCGGTCATCATGGACGAGTTTTTCAGGCTGCCGGGCATCGACAAGCTGATCGAGAACCAAGGCAACGAGCAAGAAGTGATGCTCGGCTATTCCGATAGCAACAAGGACGGCGGCTTTCTGACGTCGAACTGGGAGCTGTACCGCGCGGAACTCGCGCTCGTCGCGCTGTTCAGGAAGCGCGGCACGACCTTGCGCCTGTTCCATGGACGCGGCGGCACGGTCGGACGCGGCGGCGGGCCGACGTATCAGGCGATTTTGTCGTAGCCGCCGGGCACGGTGGACGGCCAGATTCGCCTGACCGAACAGGGTGAGGTGATCGCGAGCAAGTTCGGCAATCCGGAGATCGGGCGGCGCAATCTGGAAACGGTGGTCACGGCGACGCTGGAGGCATCGGTGCTGCCGCACGAGAACGCGCCGGCCGACTTGCCCAAATTCGAATCGGCGATGCAGACCTTGTCCGATGCCGCGATGGCGGCGTATCGCGCGCTCGTCTACGAGACGCCGGGCTTCACCGACTACTTCTTTTCGTCGACGCCGATTGCGGAGATCGCGGAGCTGAACATCGGCAGCCGGCCGGCATCGCGCAAGCTACAGGATCCGAAGAAGCGCAAGATCGAGGATCTGCGGGCGATTCCGTGAGTCTTTTATTCCGTGGGGCTTTTCATAGGGCCAATGCCGTCTGTTGCTGACGGGCTGGTACGGGTTCGGCAACGCGGTAACGGCTTATCTCGATGGCGCGGCCTCCGACGCCGAGTGCGGCAAGCGGCTTGGGCTTCTGCGCAAGATGCACAAGACCTGGCCGTTCTTCAAGAACCTGCTGTCGAATATGGACATGGTGCTGGCCAAGACCGATCTCGTGGTGGCGTCGCGGTTACGCAGCTCGTGGCCGACAAGAAGCTGCGCAAGATCGTGTTCGACAAGATCGTCGCTGAGGATCAGCGGACTTCGGACGTGCTTGCCGAGATTACTGGCAAGACTGAGCGTCTTGCTGACAATCCTTTGCTCGCTCGGTCTATTAAGAACCGCTTTCCTTATCTCGATCCTTTGAATCACTTGCAGGTGGAACTGCTCAAGTGGCATCGCGCAGGGGATCAGAATGTGCGCCTTCGGCGCGGGATTCATCTCACTATTAATGGGATTGCGGCGGGGTTGAGGAATACCGGTTGAGGCTTTTGTTTTCTCGGGGTTATCTGTGGCTGGCGGTTGCTGCACGTTCAGTGGCCGCCTCAACGGTAGCGCACTTGTTGCCATGCAAAGCGCTTCTATTATCGTGTCGTTTACCGACAATGTGTCAACCATGTCCCCAGTCTATACACCGCCGCAAAGAAAGTTACCCCCGCCAGGGAGGCGGCTACTGAATAAACAAACCGAAAACCAGCAGCCCCTTCCCCCACAAACCCCAAAGCACATGAACCACAAGAAACAAAAAGAGCCGCCCAAGGAAGCAACAGAAAGAAGTCCCAAAGACCAGCCCAGCCCTCTAGCGCCAGCTAGAACCCGCGCTTACTGACAGGCTTCGCACTCATCGAAGCCAGGATCGTCGGGGCACATCATACAGACCGGACCATCGGCTTCCGGAGCCGCCTCGACTGCGGGGGCGCTGACGGCAGCGGCATTGAAGCCACCGGAGCCGGCACCGGCAGCGGAAGAAGACGATGCACCACCAAAGCCACCAGCCCCCGCCCCATCCTCACCCGAGGAAGAAGAAGGCACAGCATTCAAAGCCCCATGTGCAACAGTCGACTTCTCAACGTGCGT
This sequence comes from Caballeronia sp. BR6202001590007, assembly GCA_029439495.1. GTDB lineage: Bacteria > Pseudomonadota > Gammaproteobacteria > Burkholderiales > Burkholderiaceae > Caballeronia. Next base: position 9,832 of record JAQFVI010000372.1, on the reverse strand, counting down.
CGCCGCCATCGTACGAAGGTAATACGTCGTCTTGAGACCGCGCACCCAAGCAAGCTTATAGACCTCATCGAGCTTCTTGCCCGACGCGCCAGCCATATAAATATTGAGCGATTGCGCCTGGTCGATCCACTTCTGCCGGCGTGACGCTGCCTCGACGAGCCACTTCGGATCGACTTCGAAAGCCGTCGCGTAGATCGCACGCAGATCCGCCGGAATGCGGTCGATGCGCGACAAGGTGCCGTCGAAGTACTTCAGGTCCGACACCATCACCTCGTCCCACAGGCCGCGCGCCTTCAGATCGCGCACCAGGTAATCGTTGACGACCGTGAATTCGCCCGACAGATTCGACTTCACATACAGATTCTGGAACGTCGGCTCGATACACGCCGACACGCCGATGATGTTCGAGATCGTCGCCGTCGGCGCGATCGCCACGCAATTCGAGTTGCGCATGCCGTAGGTCGAAATGCGCGAACGCAGTTCCGTCCAGTCCATCGACTCCGACGAATCGACTTCGACGTAGCCGCCGCGCGCCTCGGCCAGAAGCTTCAGCGAATCCTGCGGAAGAATGCCGCGATCCCACAGCGAACCGCGATAAGTCGCGTAACGGCCGCGCTCTTCCGCCAGTTTCGTCGACGCGTAGTAAGCGTAGTAGCACACCGCCTCCATCGACCGATCCGCGAACTCGACCGCCTCGCCCGACGCATACGGCGTGCGCAGCAGGTGCAGGCAGTCCTGGAAGCCCATGATGCCCATGCCCACCGGACGATGCTTCAGGTTCGAATTACGCGCCTTCGGCACCGCGTAGTAGTTGATGTCGATCACGTTGTCGAGCATGCGCATCGCAACGCTGATCGTGCGCTTGAGCTTGGCATGATCCAGCGCGTACGTGCCGTCGGCCTGCTTGACCATGTGCGCCACCAGATTCACCGAGCCCAGATTGCAGACCGCGATTTCCGTCTCGCTAGTGTTCAGCGTGATTTCCGTGCACAGGTTCGACGAATGGACGACGCCGACGTGCTGCTGCGGCGAACGCACATTGCACGGATCCTTGAACGTGATCCACGGATGGCCGGTTTCGAACAGCATGCTCAGCATCTTGCGCCACAGTTGCGCCGCCGGAATCTTCTTGAACAGCTTGATCTCGCCGCGCGCAGCTTTCTCTTCGTAAGCGACATACGCCTTTTCGAAGTCGGCGCCGAACAGATCGTGCAGGTCCGGACAGGTCGACGGCGAGAACAGCGTCCAGTCGCCGCCTTCGATCACGCGCTTCATGAACAGGTCGGGAATCCAGTTCGCCGTGTTCATGTCGTGCGTGCGGCGACGGTCATCGCCGGTGTTCTTGCGCAGCTCGAAGAATTCCTCGATGTCCAGGTGCCACGACTCCAGATACGCGCACACCGCGCCCTTGCGCTTGCCGCCCTGGTTCACCGCGACGGCCGTGTCGTTCACGACCTTCAGGAACGGCACCACGCCCTGCGACTTGCCGTTGGTGCCCTTGATGTGCGAGCCGAGCGCGCGCACGCGCGTCCAGTCGTTGCCGAGACCGCCCGCGAACTTCGACAGCAGCGCGTTTTCCTTCAGCGCTTCGTAAATGCCGTCGAGATCGTCGGCGACCGTCGTCAGATAGCACGAGGATAGCTGCGAGCGGTGCGTGCCCGAGTTGAACAGCGTCGGCGTCGACGACATGAAATCGAACGATGACAGCACATTGTAGAACTCGATGGCACGCGCTTCGCGATCGATTTCGTTCAGCGACAGACCCATCGCGACGCGCATGAAGAACGCCTGCGGCAGTTCGATGCGCGTGCCTTCGACGTGCAGGAAGTAGCGGTCGTACAGCGTCTGCAGGCCGAGATAGCCGAATTGCAGATCGCGGTCGGCGTCGAGTGCAGCGCCCAGACGCTTAAGGTCGAACTGTTGCAGCTTGTCGTCGAGCAGGCTGGCTTCGACGCCGCGCTTGATGAAGAGCGGGAAGTACTCGGCATAATGCTTGCCCATTTCGGCCTGCGTGACTTCGCCTTCGAGGATTTCGCGGCGGATCGTGTGCAGCAGGATGCGCGAGGTGACCTGGCTATAGGCCGGGTCTTTTTCGATCATCGTGCGCGCGGCGAGGATGGCGGAATCGTAGACCTGCGACATCGGCACGCCGTCGTACAGGTTCTTCACCGTTTCGGCGACGATCGGGTCGGCCGACACAGCGTCGCCCAGATTCGCGCACGCGGAAACGATCAGCGCCTTGAGCGCGTCGAGATCGAGCGGGCGCGTGATGCCGTTGTCCGTCACGTTGATCGCGCCTTCGTGCGATTGGCCGGCCTGCGTCGACGTGCGCTCCTGCGAACGCTGCTGCGTGCGCTTCTCGCGATACAGCACGTAGGCACGCGCGACGTTGTGCTCTCCGCCGCGCATCAGCGCGAGTTCGACCTGATCCTGAATGTCTTCGATATGGAACGTGCCGCCGTGCGGACGGCTGCGCACCAGCGCGCGCACCACCGCCTGCGTCAGTTGTTCGACGAGTTCGCGCACGCGCGCGGATGCCGCGCCCTGACCGCCGTTCACGGCGATGAACGCCTTCGTGACCGCGATCGCGATCTTCGACGGCTCGAACGAAACCACGCTGCCGTTGCGACGGATGACCTTGTAGTCGGCAAACGTCGTGTTCGGGGCGAGCGCCTGGGCTGCGCTCACAGCTTGCGCACCGCCCATCGGCTGTGCGGAGGCGCCTTCGAAGGAGGTCGTGGCATTCTCGGTGGTTTGCATGTGCAAAACTCCAATGTTCCATTATTGCGGATCGTCCGCGGATTTATCACTTATGCCGCGTGCGTGAGAGTGTGCTTCACGACTGTTACGCGGTGATGGGCGGTGAAGCCGTGCTGCGAAGAGCGCAGGCCTTGAACGCGATCGCGGCGCCTTCGGCCCGCTTGGCGTCGCACGCGGTGCCCGCGTTGGCGCGCGGTATCGGTCGACGCAATTCACATTCGCTTGCATGCTTCTTCACGGTGATGCTCGCTGACCCGCGGTACGCCCGACGTCTCTTTCCGCGTGGATCGAAACCGTCTCGCGTACCGCCCCGGGCCAGCCAGACTGCTACTGCCGGAAAGCAAGCGACGCTGGCTCGATCGAGCCAGCGTCGCCTGAACTACACAAGATGTAGTGCAAAGTGCGTCTTCTTTCTGCACCAAGAATAGTGGACAATCGCACGGCCGCAAAAAGTTTTATTTGCCTAATTTCTGGCAGGACGGGGTTGACTTTCGCTCTGCCCCGACGCCACAAGGCCGCGCGCGCGACCCTGCTGCGCCGCAACGAAAAAGACCTTACGAAGCGCAGTACTTGTTGCTCAGCCGTTCGAGCGGAACGGAAAAAAGGAAGGCGGCAGTGCGCTGTCGTGACGCAGGCGCGGCCAGTCGAAGTGAGGACCGGGATCGGTCTTGCGCCCGGGCGCGATGTCCGAGTGACCGGCGAGCGCATCGATCGGATAGCACTTCACGAGAATACGCACGAGCCGCGCGAGCGCCTCGTATTGCGCGTCCTCGAAAGGCAGGCAATCGCTACCCTCCACTTCGATGCCGATGGAGAAATCGTTGCAGCGCTCACGTCCGAAGAACGACGACACGCCCGCATGCCACGCACACTCGTCGCAGGACACGAACTGCTCGACGGCGCCCGAGCGGCGAATCACGAAGTGCGCCGACACGCGCATGCCGCGCAACTGATCGAAGTACGGATGCGCGTCGTGATCGAGCCGGTTGAGGAAGAAGTCCGCGATGGAGTCGGTCGTGAAGTCGTCGGGCGGCAGGCTGATGTTATGCACGACGACGAGCGTCGGCACGATATCGCCGGGGCGCGCCTCGAAGTTCGGCGAAGGCCGGCGCGTCGCGGTCGACAGCCAGCCGTCGGCATCGATGCGCGGCTCGCGTGCGGCGAGTGTCATCGCGCGTCGCGGCCCATCGGACTGTCGGCGTAACGGCGTGCGTGATCGGCCGAGCAAAAGCGCTGGCCCGCGACGACAATCGATTCGCTGCGCGGCGTATGGACGCCGCATTGCGCGCAGCGCACCAGCGGATCGGCGAGTTGCGGCGGTGCGGCGTTGGCGCCCGCGTTCGCACCGCCGTTTGCGCCTGTGCGCGCATGCGCCGAACCGCTGGCGGTACGCGCGCCGGTCGTGGCTTGCGCGCGTTCGTTCGCGCGGCGCAGCTTCTTGAGCAGCCACTGCGTCACGAAGAACAGAACGACTAGAAGAAAGAAGTTTCGCATCGGCTTCGACAAAGAGTTGAGCGGCCGTCAGCCCACCGCGCGGTGCAGCAGGACTTCGAACACGAAACGGCTGCCCACGTAAGCGAGCAGCAGCGCGACGAAAGACGCTAGCACCCAGCGCAAGGCAGCGCGTCCACGCCATCCGGAAAGCCGGCGCGCGGTCAGCAGCGCGCCGAACATCAGCCACGACAGGAAAGCAAAGACGGTCTTGTGATCGAACTGCAACGCGCGGTTGAGCAGTTGTTCGTTGAACGCGACGCCCGACACGAGCGTGAGCGTCAGCAGCACGAAGNATCCGCGCATGCGCTGCAGACGGCGCTCGAGCATCAGCATCAGGACGGCGTGCAGCGCGGCGATCGCGAACAGCCCATAGGCGATGTTGGCGATCAAAAAGTGCAGCTTGAATATCGGCGCGGCGGAATACGACAGCACACGCACGCCGCCGAACACGAGCGGCATCAGCGAGGCAAGACACGCGAGCGGCAGCACGAGCAGGCGCAGGCCGTCGAGCGGGAAGAAGAAGCTTTCGATCCAGTAGATGCCCGCGCCGAGCCAAAACATCGCGGAAAGCGCGAACGCGAAGCCGAAGATCATCGCGTTCTGCGGAAAGATGGTGGTATGCAGCAGCACGCCGTGGACGAGCAGCGCAATCAACAAGAGTGCGCGCCCGACGCCGCTCATGCCCGATGCCTTCGATGCCGGCGCCGGCTCGACGGTCGTGTGACGATGCGCGCGCCAGCCCGCTACGGCCAGGCCGCCGTAGAGAAGCGCAGTGAGGGCATACAATACAATATCCATGATCGAAGTTTACTACACTAGGGCCTTAACTCGCGATGTGTTCACCCTCACGTCGACGCGGTGCGGCGCGATGGCTCGCGCTCCATCCGCTGCGCCGAAGGCCGCGCGACAATCAGGGCCGCATTCTCTACCGTTTCCCCATGCTCGATAACCTCACTCAACGGATGGCGCGCGTCGTCAAGATGCTGCGCGGCGAGGCCCGGCTCACCGAGGCCAACACGCAGGACATGCTGCGCGAAGTACGTCTCGCCCTGCTCGAAGCCGACGTGGCGCTGCCCGTCGTGCGCGAGTTCATCGCCAAGGTGAAGGAAAAGGCGCTCGGCGAAGAAGTGCTGTCGAGCCTGTCACCGGGCCAGGCGCTCATCGGCGTCGTGCAGAAAGAACTGACCGCGGTCATCGGCGGCAACTACGAAGGCAAGGCCGCCGAACTGAATCTCGCGGTCGTGCCACCCGCCGTCATCCTGATGGCTGGTCTGCAGGGCGCGGGCAAGACCACGACCACCGGCAAGCTCGCCAAACTGCTGCGCGAGAAAACCAAGAAGAAGGTGCTGACGGTTTCCGTCGACGTCTATCGTCCCGCGGCCATCCGTCAGTTGCAGACGGTGACCGAACAGGTCGGTGCGGACTTCTTCCCGTCGGAGCCGAACCAGAAGCCCGCCGACATCGCGCGCGCCGCGATCGACTGGGCGAAGCGCCACTATCACGACGTCTTCATCGTCGACACGGCCGGCCGTCTCGGCATCGACGAAGCGATGATGAAGGAAATCAGCGAACTGCACGGCCTGCTCAAGCCCGCCGAGACGCTCTTCGTCGTCGACGCGATGCTCGGCCAGGACGCGGTCAACACCGCCAAGGCCTTCAACGACGCGCTGCCGCTCACCGGCGTGGTGCTCACCAAACTCGACGGCGATTCTCGCGGCGGCGCGGCGCTGTCGGTGCGTCACGTGACCGGCAAGCCGATCAAGTTCGTCGGCGTCGCGGAAAAGCTCGACGGCTTCGAAGTGTTCCATCCGGACCGCATGGCGAACCGGATTCTCGGCATGGGCGACATCCTCGCGCTCGTCGAGGAAGCGCAACGCGGCATCGATACGGTCGCCGCGCAAAAGCTTGCCGACAAGGTCAAGAAGAGCGGCGACTTCGACCTCAACGACTTCAAGGCCCAGCTTTCGCAGATGAAAAAGATGGGCGGTCTGTCGTCGTTGATGGACAAGCTGCCCGCGCAATTCCAGCAGGCCGCGCAAGACGCGGACATGAACAACGCCGAGAAGCAGATGCGCCGCATGAAAGGCATCATCAATTCGATGACGCCGCAGGAACGCGCGAAACCCGAACTCATCAAGGCGGCGCGCAAGCGTCGCATCGCGGCGGGCGCGGGCGTGCACGTCCAGGAAGTCAACCGCATGCTGAATCAGTACGAACAGATGCGCGGCATGATGAAGAAGCTCAAGGGTGGCAACCTGCAGAAGATGATGCGCGGCATGAAGGGCATGCTGCCCGGCATGCGCTGAAGCGCTCCGCACCGAACCCGCGTTTTTCATCTCGTGAAGGCGATGGAAACGCGAGTTTATCATATGGCACACGCCGCCGTTTTTTCCCACACTTGAAGTCTACCTTTCCCGCTTGCCCTTACGAATCGCGAAGAAGCTCTCCATATTTTCAGCCACTCGGAAGAGATCGTGACGGCTGACGACGTCAACGCATCGATCGGCAAAATGGCCGCGGCCATCAAGGATGCGGCGAAAAACGACTTCCCGCTCGTGCTGTCGGTGATGGGCGGCGTGGCCTTGTTCACCGGCATGCTGCTGCCGCAACTCGATTTCCCGCTGGAGTTCGATTACATTCATCTGACGCGCTATCGCGACGCAATCAAGGGCGGCAGCGAAATGCAATGGCGCGTCGCGCCGGCCGAGTCGGTGAAGGATCGCGTGGTGCTCGTGCTGGACGACATCCTCGACGAAGGCGAAACCATGGCCGCCATCCGCGACCGCATCATGGCGATGGGCGCGAAGCAGTTCCTGTCGGCGGTGCTGTGCGAGAAGATCATCCCGAAGACGAAGCCGCTGCGTCCGGATTTCTGCGGCTTCGAAGTGCTGGACCGTTACGTGTTCGGCTGCGGCATGGACGCGAAAGGCTACTGGCGCAATCTGCCGACCATCCACGCGCTGACCGACGGCGCGTGATCTCAGGCGACATCGCCACTCAAAACGAAAGCGGCCCGCGGGCCGCTTTTTTCATAGCTGATGCACGAAGGTCCGTATGCCCGTCAGAATCATCTCGACGGAAATCGCGACCAGCACCAATCCCATCAAACGCTCGAAGGCCGTCACCACGCGTTCGCCGAGCCATTGCTGAATGCGCTGCACGACCGCGCAGACGATCATCGTCGCGCTCAGCGCGCCGACCCACTCGAGCATCTTGCCCGGCGCCTGCGACGTGAACAGCATCACGGTCGCGAGCGCCGACGGACCGGCGAGCGCGGGAATCGCAAGCGGTACGATCAGTGATTCGCCGCCGCGCAGGTCGCCGCCGGTGGGACCGTCGGGATGCAGAAAGATCATCCTGAGCGCGATCAGGAACAGCATGATGCCGCCCGCGATGCGCAAGGACACGTCGGTGAGATTCATCGCCCGCAGGAAGCGATCGCCGACGAGCATGAAGACCAGCAGAATCGCGAAGGCGATCGCCACTTCCCGAAGAATCACGATGCGCCGCCGCTCCTGGGGGACGCCGCGCAACGCATTGATGAAGATCGGGATATTGCCGAGCGGATCCGTGATCAGCAGCAGAAGGATGGTCGCCGACAAGAAGTTGTACTGCATTACTTCCCGAGCGCCGCCCGAACCTTCGCGATGAGCGTGTTCGCGGCTTCCCCGACCGGCAGCAACGTGGCTTCCGCGTCGCGGCGCGCCTGATACTCGAGCTTGCCTTCCTTCAGGCCGCGATCGCCGATCACGACGCGATGTGGCACGCCGATCAGTTCCCAGTCCGCGAACATCACGCCCGGACGCTCGCCGCGATCGTCGAGGATCACGTCGATGCCCGCTTCCTGCAGCGTCGCGTAGAGCGCTTCGGCCTGCTCGCGCACGGCGTCGCTGCGGTCGTAACCCATCGGGCAGATCACGACTTCGAACGGCGCGATCGCTTCCGGCCAGATGATGCCGCGCTCGTCAAAATTCTGTTCGATCGCCGCGCCCAGCACGCGCGTCACGCCGATACCGTAGCAGCCCATCTGCATCGGCGCGGGCTTGCCGTTTTCGTCGAGGAAGGTCGCGCCCATCGAGTCCGAATACTTCGTGCCGAGCTGGAATACGTGACCGACTTCGATGCCGCGGCAAATCGCGAGCACGCCGCGTCCGTCCGGCGACGGATCGCCCGCGACGACGTTGCGGATATCCGCGACTTCCGGCTCGGGCAGATCGCGGCCCCAGTTCACGCCGATCGTATGGAAATCGACGTCGTTCGAACCGACGACGAAGTCGCTCATGTTCGCGACCGTGCGGTCGGCGATCACGCGCACCGACTTCTTCGTGCCGATCGGACCGAGGTAGCCCGGCGGCGTGCCGAACCACTCGACGATCTCGGCTTCGGTCGCGAAGCGGTAGCCCTTGAGACCGGGAAGCTTGCTGGTCTTGATGTCGTTGAGCGAATGATCGCCGCGCAGCATCAGCAGCCAGATGGTCGGTTCCGCGCCTTCGTTGTCGGTCGCGAGGATGATCGACTTGATCGTGCGTTCGAGCGGAATGTTCAGGTATTCGGCGACGGCCTCGCACTTCGCCTTGCCGGGCGTCGGCGTCTTCTTGAGTTCTTCGGCGGGCGCGACGCGCGTGGCGATCAGTGGCAGCGCTTCGGCAGCTTCGACGTTCGCGGCGAAATCCGAACTCGGGCAATAGGCGATGTCGTCCTCGCCGGTTTCGGCGATCACATGGAACTCATGCGAGCCGCTGCCGCCGATCGAGCCGTTGTCGGCCGCGACCGCGCGGAACTCCAGCCCGATGCGCGTGAAGATGCGCACGTAGGCATCGTACATCTTGCGATACGACTCGGCGAGGCCGGCGGTGTCCTTGTCGAAGGAATACGCGTCCTTCATGATGAATTCGCGGCCGCGCATCACGCCGAAACGCGGACGGATCTCGTCGCGGAACTTCGTCTGGACCTGATAGAAGTTGACCGGCAGCTGACGATAGCTCTTGATGTCGCGCCGAGCGATGTCGGTGACGACTTCCTCGTGCGTCGGGCCGACGACGAAATCGCGCTCGTGGCAATCCTTGAAGCGCAGCAGTTCCGGACCGTACTGTTCCCAGCGGCCGGATTCCTGCCAGAGTTCGGCCGGCTGCACGGCGGGCATCAGCAGTTCGAGCGCGCCCGCGCGATTCATTTCTTCGCGCACGATAGCTTCGACCTTGCGCACCGAGCGCAGGCCGATCGGCATGTAATCGTAGATGCCGCCCGCGACGCGGCGGATCATGCCGGCGCGCATCATCAGCTTGTGGCTGACGATTTCGGCGTCGGCGGGAGCTTCCTTCTGGGTGCCGATGAAGAAACGGGATGCTTTCATTCAGAAATTTTCCAAAAGCGGCGCGCGCTTTCGCGCGTGAAAGGCGCTCGAGCAGGCGAAACGAGTAAACCACGGGATCGGAGATTTTGCCGACTTCTCGACGGCATGGCAAAAAGTCGTCAACAGCGATGGACGCGCGACGTCCGAAATGATGCCCCCAATTGGAGTTCGTACCGGTGCGCCGGGACCAATAACTGTTTATAATCAAAGCAATTTTAAAGGATT
>JAQFVI010000371.1:9641-27341 GCA_029439495.1 Caballeronia sp. BR6202001590007 | reverse complement strand
AATGGGTCAACCATGTCCCCAGTCTATACAGCAGCCGAAAGACGCTTCCGACCAATTGATTACTGTGTCGAATCAAAGTTTGCAACGCATGCACGCTCCAATTATGGGGACACATGAGCGAAGCATCGCCAAACTGACCGGTAAAAACGCCTTTCTAACTGGCGATTATAGGAAATTAGAATTCACATGCATGCGCTGGTTCGACCAGGCGCACGGTCATGACGGAACCCGCGCGCCGGTCGCTTTGAGCGACAACCCGAGCGCGCGCCGTGCGGTGAGCGCGAGCAGCGTGCAGGCGATCGCGTTGAACAGGAACAGGCCGCTCGGGCCGACCAGCGTCATCAGGGCCGAATCCAGCGCGGGCCCGGTCATGCCGCCGAACGAAAAACAGCACCAGCAGCGTCGCGGAAACAGCCACGCGCAGGTGCGCTTCGGTTCGATCGTGCACATGCAACACGATCAGCCCGTACTGCGTGAACGTCACCGCGACATAGGCGAGCGTCGCGCACCAGGTGACTGCGCGTACGTCGAAGATGAACAGTACGAGGCTCAGCGTCGCCAATATCGACGCCGTGCAGAACACCAGGCGACGCCGGTCGATGCGGTCGGAGAGGCAGCCCATCGACCATTGCGGCAGCAGCGCTGCCGATCAGCGCCACGCCCATGAAGGTCGCGAGTTCGCTCGTCGAGAAGTCGGTGCGTTCGAGGTAGACGGGCATCATCGCGTAGAAGCTGCTGTAGATGAAACCCGCGAGGCGGCACCGCGAGCGGCGCGGCGGCCATCATCTCGCGCGCTCTGGCGCCAGGTACGCGCGGACACGCGATCGAGCATCTGGTCGGCGACCTTGACCGGCCAGCCTTCGAGCAGCGTGATGGGCATCATGGCGGCGGCGAACAGCGCGGCGGCGATCGAAAACTGCTGGCCGCCCGAGCCCGCGCCGATGTTCAAAAGGAACTGCCCCGAGCCGACCGCGAGATAGTTGATCGCCGCGTAGGTGCCGAACACTTGGCCGCGCTTGTCGTTGTCGACGGTGCCGTTGAGCCAGCTTTCGATCGACGTATGCCCCATGAACGCCACGCCGGTGACGAGCCTGAGCATCGCCAGCAGCCAGGGCGACTGCGTTGCGCCAAACGCGAGCGCGAGGATCGACGCCGCCGCCAAGGTACGGTGCTGCCCGATGCGGTCGATGAGCCACCGGTTCACCATCGCGCCGAGGATTAACCCCGCATGGTAGCACGACTGCACGAGCTCGATGAGCAGCGTCGAATGCCCCGACTGCATGATGCGCAGCGGAATCAGCGTCTGGAACAGGCCGTTGCCCGCGACAAGCAGCGCATAACTGCATAGTAGACCGGCGAGCGCGCCGTAGCCGCTCGCTTTCGCGGCCGGTGGCGGGCGGCGTCTGACGGCCGAACAGCTTGGCTTCGGTGAGCGGGCCGGTGCACACGACGTCGGCCGTCTCGGTGACGGATGGGTCCGTTGCTTCCGGCGCGTCGGAGGACGCTGGATGTGTCTCGGTCTCTTGCTTTTGTTCTTCCGCGTTCGTCGACATAACGCCTTCTGTAGTGGACGTGCGTGGCAGGCGGGCAGCGCTTTTCAGTGTCCGCTGATCATACCGGTTCATGCCCGTCCACATCGACCATCCGGCGTGCGGAATTTGATTGCAAACGACATCGGCGCGCGTGCGCGATGCGCTCGGATGCGCCGTTCGGCATGGCGTCTGCAACCAAGTCGCGGCGAGTGCGACTGGTCGTTTATGGACAAAAAATCCCGTAAAGAAACTTTACAAGTACAAGACGTCACGGCACAATTCATATGCAAATAACAATTATTAGCATTGGCAATTTCCAGCGTCGAGAGAGAAGAAGCATGAAGTCAGGAGTATCCGGACCCGTCCCGTTGCATCCGCTGAAGTTAGCCGCATTGCTGATGTTCGCCGCGGCGCCGCTCGCTTACGCGCAATCGGCAGATTCAACCGGCGCGATCAGCGCCTCCACGAACGAAGCATCGTCATCGACGACGAATGCCGCCACGCCCGGCGAAAGCGCGTTGTCCGCCGTCAAAGTGAGCGCGCAGAGCGATCAGCCCTACGGTCCGACCAAGGGCTACGTCGCGAAGGAATCGACCGCGCTGAAAACGGGCACGTCGCTGCTCGAGACGCCGCAGTCGGTGTCGGTCGTCACGCGCGATCAAATGGATCAACAGAACGCGCAGACCGTCAACGCGGCGGTGCGCTACGTGTTGGGCGTCACGCCGAAAACGCGCGGCGGCATCGCGACGCGCTACGACCTGCTAAAGGTGCGCGGCTTCGACGCCGACAAGTATTGGAACGGGCTCAAGATGCTCGACAATCAGTAGTATGCGACACCGCAGGTCGATCCGTATCTGCTGGAGCGCATCGAGGTGCTGAAGGGACCGGTGTCGGTGCTGTACGGCCAGGCAGCGGCGGGCGGCCTGCTCGATCAGGAAAGCAAGATGCCGACGGCCGAGCCGCTGCACGAGATCGGCGTCGAGTTCGGCAACTATGCGCACAAGCAGGCGAAGTTCGACTTCTCCGGCCCGATCGCAGGCGACAGCCGCTATCTGTATCGCATCACCGGCATCGCGTGCAGCGAGGACTGGCAGGTCAACACGACCAAGGACGAGCGCATCGCGATTGCGCTGTCGTTCACCTGGCGTCCGGACAACACAAGACCTCGCTCACGCTGTTCGGCTTCTATCAGCACGATCCGAAGAGCACCGCCTACGGCAGCGTGCCGCCCGAAGGCACCGTGCTCTACAGCCCGGCAAGCTCGCCAGCAACTTCTATGACGGCGATCTGAACTTCGAGAGTTTCAATCGCGTGCAGGAATCGGTCGGCTACAAGTTCGAGCACAAGCTCACGCCGACCTGGACGGTGTGCGCGAACGGCCGCTTCCCGCATCTCGCGCAGGACTACAAGAGCGTCTACGGCAGCGCGCTCGAAGCCGATCTGCGCACGCTCGATCGCGGCACGGCGGCATCGAAGGACAACCTGAACACCGTCACGCTCGACAACCAGGTCGAAGGCAATTTCTCGACAGGCGCCATCGATCACACGGTGCTGTTCGGCTTCGACTATCAGCATTACGCAAGCAACTTCGATGCGGGCTTCGGCACCGCGCCGTCGCTCGATATCTTCGCGCCGGACTACACGCTCGCCGTCACGCCGCCTGATCGCTACAAGCAGGTGTTGAGCGGCACGCAATATGGCGTGTATGCGTAGGATCAGATTCGCTGGAACCACGTCGTGCTGACGCTCGGCGGACGCGAGAACTGGGCGAGCGTGAAATCGCGCAACGAAACCTACGGCACCTCGTCGAGCCAGTCGGATCGCGCGTTCACGTGTCGCGCGGGCTTGTCGTATGTGTTCGACAGCGGCATCGCGCCTTACTTCGGCTATACGCGGTCGTTCACGCCGCAGGCGGGCACGGACATCAACGGCAAGCAGTTCGATCCAAAGCGCGGGCATCATGTACGAAGTCGGCGTGAAGTTCCAGCCGAAGGGCTATAACGCGCTCTTCACCGCCGTGCTGTTCCAGTTGACACGCTCGAATCTGCTGATGACCGATGCGACCAATCCGAACTTCCAGTCGCAGTCGGGCGAAGCGCGTTCGCGCGGCGTCGAACTCGAAGCGAAGGCGAGCCTGACCAATTCGCTGAACGTCACCGCGAGCCACACGTACACGTCGACGATCTACACGAAGGACAACAGCGGTCTCGAAGGCAAGTACCTGCCGGCGGTGCCGCAGAATCAGGCTTCGCTGTGGGCGTATTACACGTTCAATCGCGGCCCGCTCGCGGGGCTGTCCCTTAGCACGGGCGGTCGCTATACCGGCACGACCTACAACTCCGACAACAGCTTCAAGGTGAAGAGCTATCTGCTCGCCGATGCCACGATCAACTACGACCTCGGCCGCGCATCGTCGCAGCTGCGGGGCGCCGAGATCTACGTGAACGCGCAGAATCTCTTCGAAAGCACTATGTCGCCTTGTGCTACTATGGAAACTGGTGCGTGTTTGGCTACGGGCGCCAGGCCTGCGCCNCGGCGCCGGTCATCCGTTGGCGTGGCAGGTGCTCAGCGCGCAGCTCGCGTTCATCGCCTTCCGATAGGTGAAGTAGCATCCCGCGAAGATGCCCGACACGCCCGCGCCGATCAGCACGCTGTCGAGGTGCGCCGCCGCGCTCACCGCTGTCGCCAGATGGACGCCGAGCCAGAACTTCACGGCGAAGGTCACGACGATCAGCATCATCGGCAGTATCGAGCCGGAGAGGGTGACCGTGCGCGCTTGCGGATCGACCGTGAAGCGCGAGCGGCTCGCCGCAAAGACACCGCCGCCGATGCCCGGCGATCGCGCAGGCGATCCACACGCTCGTCGCGGTCCAAATCGCGCCAGGCGCGTCCATCAGATGGGTTACGCCCATGACGGCAAAGATCAGCGGCACACGGCCAGCTTCGACAGCGGCGTGGTCCCTGCATGGCCTTGCGGCCGCGCGACAGCAGATAGACCAGAAGAATCCAGACCCAGACCGGCGTATGATGGAAGATAGTGGCAAACGTCATAATCGGCTCCCTTCAAACTCCCTTCAAAATGTGTCGTTGCGATGGGAGGCAGGGGAGGCAGATTACGGCGCCTGAATGAGGACGGCGCCGCAAGGCGTCGGGAAGAGAAGACAGGGGCGCGAGTCCACGCGCCCCTTTTGGTCGGGTCAGCCCAGATCGTTGAACACGCGGCGCTGCCTCAGCAGGCGCTTGCCGCGAATGATCCAGTAGACGCTCGCCGTCAGCCGCCCGCACGCAACGGAAAGCGCGAAGACCGGCGAGGCGCGGCGGACGAGGGCCGAGCATGCGCGCGCACAATGTTGCCGCTCGTGCGCAATGTCGTGTTCGTGTCGATGCTGGTGATCGCGGCGATTGTCACGACGGCCAATCTCGACTCAACGTGACGCCGCTGCTGGCGGGCGCGGGCGTGATCGGGCTCGCGGGTCGGCTTCGGCGCGCAGTCGCTGGTCGCGGATCTGATCACGGGACTGTTCATCATCATCGAGGACACGATTTCCGTCGGCGATTCGATCGAGGTCGAGGGCGGCCACGCGGGCATCGTCGAAAGCCTGACGATCCGCACCGTGCGCCTGCGCTACGGCCAGGGCGCGATCTACGCGATTCCGTTCTCGCAGATCAAGACGGTGAAGAATCTGTCGCGCGATTTCGCCTATGCCGTGTTCGAAGTGCGCGTGCCGTTCGCCGCCGACGTCGACGAAGTCACGCAGATAATCCGCGAAGTCGGCGCCGATCTGCTGGCCGATTTCCGCTATTGCCACGAGATGCTCGGGCCGGTCGAAGTGTGGGGCCTCGACCGTTTCGACCCGAACTGGATGGTCGTCAAAGGGCAGATCAAGACGCGGCCGCTGCAACAGTGGAACGTCGCGCGCGCGTTCAACCTACGCATCAAGCGGAAGATGGACAAGCGGGCATGGAGATGCCCGTCCCGCAAATGCACGTTCAGATGACCCGCGACGCGAGCGGCAAAGCGCACTAACACGCGCGGCGCATCTGGACGGAGNCTCGCACGCACCAAGCGCCGCGCCGCCGCCGACGGAGCAATCCGTGCAGATTCCGACCGCATCCGAACCGGGCAAGGGCTGACAGCCGTTCAGGCCGCGAGCAGATCGTTGATGTGCGTCGCGATCTGCGAGCCGGCGACGCTGTACACACGCAGCGAAATCGCGCGGGACGAGGCATCGGCGGGATTGCCGAAGCGATGGATCGCGCCGCGCCTGGCATCGACATAGGACACCGCGCCCGCCGCGCGCGGATGACGCCGCACCTCGACCGCGTCGTGCGCGTCGGCGTCCCAGCGGAACAGCGTTTCCGCGAGCGTGCCTTCGATCACCGCATAGCCGCACCAGGTGCGATGGCCGTGGACCGGACTCGCCTGGCCCGGCTCCCACACGAGCGCGGCGATCGCATAGCGGCCGTGCGGATCGGCCGCCGCGCGTTGCAGCGCGGCCCGCACGCGAGTGCCGAAAGGAAGCGCGGCACAGGCGTCGGCGGCATCGAAGGCGGCATCGATTTCAGCACAGAGGCGTGCGACGGCGGTGTTGGGATCGGGAGCGGCTTGCGCGGCGAGCAAAGCATGATCACGGTTTCATGGTGAGGAAACAGACGTGCGGTGTGGGTCGGACGCCACAGTTATACCGGTTTGCTTCCAGAAAGAGTTTCCATATAATTCCGTTCGGACATCAAAAAATAGAATAATTTCCTACTAGGGGCGCGGTATGGGAATGGACCTCATCGATCGCAAACTGCTCGAACTGCTGCAACACGACGTGACGATGCCGATCGCGGAACTCGCACAACGCGTCAATCTCTCGCAGACGCCGTGTTGGAAACGCGTGCAGCGGCTGAAGGAGACGGGCGTGATCCGCGCGCAGGTCGCGCTGTGCGATCCGAAAAAGCTCGGTGTCGGCACGACGGTGTTCGTCGCGGTGCGCCCAACCAGCACGCAGATCTGGGGGGCCGAAGACTTCACCTGCGCCGTGCGCGACATTCCGGAGGTCGTCGAGGTGTACCGGATGAGCGGCGAGACGGATTACTTGCTGCGCGTCGTCGTGTCCGACATCGACGATTACGACCGCGTCTACAAGCAACTCATCCGTGCGGTTCCGCTGTACGACGTGAGTTCGAGCTTCGCGATGGAGCAAATCAAGTACTCGACGGCCTTGCCCGTGCGTCCCACGCTCGAATCCTGAGCGCAGCGGCATCGCACGCCGGCACCCGCCGCAAAAAAACCGCCCGGGGAGGGCGGCGAACACGTCCGGTCACGAGGTATTCCCGTCATCCCTTGCAGCGGCGGGAATCGGACGTGCATGGAATCGCCCGGAGTATGGGAAGCGCGCGCAATCGGATCAAGCTTGACGATGCAGCAGTGCGTTTCGCGACGCGCCCGCCCGCCGGTCGATGTGCCGTACGCTTCGCAACCCAACTGAAAACCATCCCGAGTACCATGTCGGGTCTTTCCCGCAACACGACCCGACCGAGCTGCCGCGCCGCCATGACCGACGATCCCCGCCACGACCTGCATTGCCCGAGAACAAAGAAGAATCCGACGACCGCCATCGGCGCGTTCATCGTCGTCGTGGTGTTGCTGGTGATCGGCACGCTGCTGTTCAACGCGATCCGCGAAAAGAGCCAGTTCGACGAACAGAACGCGCCCCCGTCCGGCGCGGTGTCGGGCACGGCGCGTCCGGCGGCGCCGGCTGTGGGCGCGTCGCAATAGACAGCGGTTTCGGCAGGCGCGCTTATACCGGCAGGCGGATCTGCGTCGCGTCCTTGCCGATCAGCGCGGATGCCGTCAGCATCTGCTTGCACTGATGCGCGAGCAGTTTCAGATCGTGCAGCGCATCGGCCGACAGGCTTTTTGCGCGTTCCGCCGATGCCACCATCGCATCGAGTTCGCGGCGCAGTTCCTTGATTGCGTCGGCCTGACTCGTCGCAGCCTCGCCTGGCGCCGTTGCCGCCGGTTGCGGCAAGGCGTCCTGCGCGTCCGACAGGTTGTCGCGCACGATGCCGAGCGTGCGCTGCACCGGCTCGAAGGGCTGATCGCTCGCCTCGTTGAGCGATTGCAACAGCGGCGCGGCGGCCGTGATCTGCGAAGCGAGCACATGGCTTTGCACCAACAGGTCGTTCAGTTCGGCGACATAGCGCTGCTGCGCTTTCGGCTCCAGCATCATCCGCTGGAACGCCTGCGCGAGATTGGCGAAGGCGACATGCACATTCTTGCGCGCGAGCCGGTAGCGGAAATCGCGATCGAGCGCGGTCGCCGCGACGGTCGCCGCGGCGGATGCGCCCTTGCTCGCCGTCGCCGCCGTGCTTTCGCCGATGTTCGTCGACGCGAGCCGTTCGGCGCTCGCGCTCGCCGCCTTGACGGCCGATGCGGTCACGGCCGGATCTAGCGCCTCGGCGCCGGCCGACGGCTCATTCGCGGCTTCGATGACCGGCGTGAGCGGCGCATGGACGGCCGCTGCCGCCGATGCGGCGGGTTTGGCCTTCCACCACCAACTGGCTTCCAGATAGTTGCGCGTCGCGGCGAGCAGATCCTTCACGAACTTCCCCATCAGCCGGTATTCCCAGTACGGGAACAGATGGCTCGCGGCGATCGCGATCGCGCAGCCGACGGCGGTGTCGATCGCGCGCTCGCCGATGATCCGCATGCTGCCCGGCGCGAGCAGATGGAACATCAGCAACACGAAGGACGACGTGAATGTGACGCTCGCCGCATAGTTGAAGAGCAGCAGGCTGTAGCTCATCACCATCGACGCGAACATCACGACGAGCAGGATGTGCGGCTCCTTGACGAGATAGATCAGCGCGATGGTCAGTGTGCAGCCGATCGCCGTGCCGATGATCCGTTGCGTATTGCGCTGCTTGGTCAGCGAATAGCCGGGCTTCAGGATGATGACGGTCGTCATCACGATCCAGTAGGCGTTCGTGAGAGGCAGCAGCCTGCCGACCCAGAAACCGATGCCGACCGCGATGGTCACGCGCAGCGCATGCCGGAAACTCGGCGAGGCCATCGTCAGGTTCGAGAAGATCTGCATGAACGGCACGCGGCGGCCCGAGATGAAACGCGACAGCGCGTTGTCGAGCTGCACTTCGGTTTCGGTCGGGCTCNCGGCCGCGGCCGCCGCGTAGGCTTCGGGATTCTCGTCGGGCAGGCCGCGCTTGCGTATCAGTTCGAGTTCGTATTCGATCGCGCGCAGTTCGGCCTTCATGCTGATCTGTTTCGGCGCGGCACGGTTTTGCAGCACCGCGAGGCCGATTTCTTCGAGATCGGCGCTCGCCTTGCGCATCAGGTCACGATAGAACACGAGCACGTCGGAACCGGCGAAGACCTTGCGCACGAGCGGATAGTCCGTATGCGCGCCGACGAAGAATTCGTGCAGATCGACCACGTTGATGAACAGATTGAAAAGCCGCGCGCGCCGCGACTCGAGCTTGCCGCTCTTGACCTTCGGCAGATTGCGCAATACGATGTCGCGAGCCGCCTCCTGCTGTTCGACCGCTGCGATCTGCTTTTCGATCAGCTTTCGATAGCACTCGTCGAGATCGGCGTCGCCGTCGTAGAATTTAGCGCGCGCATAGAGGTACTCCGCGCAACTGAAAATGCTCTGGGCGAGCGCCTGCTGTTCGATGCGATACACCAGCAAGTGCGACACGAGCGTCGCCCAGTACGTGTACCAGAGCCCGCCGAGCAGAATCCACGATGCGTTGGCGAGCGCCTGCATCGGCGTGCAATGCTCTTCCAGCGTGACGACCATCATGAAGAGCGTCGCGAAGCTGATCTGCGGCCAGCGGTTGCCGTAGACGACGATCAGCGACAGCAGGAAAGTGAGCGGCACGACCGTCAGCCAGAGCGTGAGCGGGTGCGCGGTCGCGATGCCCGTCGCCAGCGCCGAGCAGAAGCCGATGACCGTGCACGCGAGCATCTCGTTGTGCTTGTATTTGAGCGGCCCCGGCATGTCGACGACGCTCGCGCCAAGCGCGCCGGTCGCGATGGTGAAACCCAGCTCGCGATTATGAAAGACCGTGAGCATCAGCACCGCCGGAAGCGATACGCCGAGCGCGATGCGCAAGCCGCCGAAGAAATACTGGCTGTAGATGAACTTTCTGATTTCGAATGAGTAGCGCATCGACTTCCTGTTTGACGTCCGTATGATGCCGTGGTTTGACGCTCGTTGGGATCGCCCGGATGTTCCCTTCCGGACGAAGCGAGGTCGAGTCTAACCCAACTCGACTTCGCTTCCGACCGCGGCTGCACGGACAGGTTCGCGGCGCGGGCATCGCGCTTGCATCTTGGACGGGACAGCGCCGTACGCGTGCCGCGCCATGCTCGACGCCGTCGTACGCAACGGCGACAATGCCGCGTGCGCCGCCAGGCACGCCATCATAGAAAGGGATTCCGACCGATGACCGACAGCCTCACCGTGCCGCCGAACGAAATCGAAATGACGGCTGTGCGCGCGCAAGGCGCGGGTGGGCAGAACGTAAACAAGGTGTCGAGCGCGATTCACCTGCGCTTCGATATCCGCGCGTCATCCTTGCCCGAGCACATCAAGCTGCGCCTGCTCGCGCTCGCGGACCATCGCCTGACGCGCGGCGGCGTCATCGTCATCAAGGCGCAGGAGCATCGGACGCAGGACATGAATCGCGCGGCGGCGCTCGCGCGGCTCGACGAAATGATCCGCAGCGTCAGCGTCACACGTGCCCGGCGCATCGCGACCAAGCCGACGCGCGCATCGCAGTTGCGGCGCGTCGAAGGCAAGGTCAAGCGCGGCGCGATCAAGGCAGGACGTGGTCCGGTGCACGGCGACTAGCGGCGGTGCGCGCGGCGCTTCAGTTTCGTTGCCACGCGGGCGGCACGTCGACGTGCGGACCGAGCACGTACGATTTCAGCACGTCGCGGCCAAGCACGCGCGCGAGTTCCGCGAAGAGACAATAGTTGCCGATCAGAAGCAGCGGAAGAAGCTGGATGGCCCAGAACTGCGGCCAGTTGAGATGCGCGATCAGTTCGCGATTTGCGGCCGCGAGATCGTACGTTTCGCGCCAGAATTCGAACAGGCGCTCCGCGAAATGAAAAAGTTCCGCGACGACGGTGTAGATCAGCGTCGTCCACGCGGCGTTCCACACGAGCGGACGATTCGGATACCGATTGATGAACGGCANCGGCAGCGAGATGCCGGCGCCTCGCACCATCAGCGCGCGAATGATGACGACCGCATGCAGCGCGAAGAAAAAGAAAATGGTCGGCGGGACCATTTTCATCATTTCGTGTTTGATCTTCCCGATCGTTTCCATGGCGGCTCCCGGCGCGAAAGACGCGAAGCATGGCGCGGCGTATCGCGAAGTGCAACGCGCACCCAAACAATTGGACCGGTGCGAACGATGTGTATCGATCGCGCCGATCTTTCGGGAAGCATAGGTCAGCGCATCAGCTTGCGACGCTCCGAAAACGGCAATTGCCGAATCGCGCCGGTGGCGAGCGCGGTGCCAACGAGCACGAGCGCGCAGCCTTCGAGCATGACGAGCGAAACGCGCTCATGCAGGAAGAGCGCGCTCCACAAAATGCCGAACGGCGGAATCACGAAGGTGCCGGTCCCGCGCGGCTGGAAGTCCCAGATCGCGCCGTAGGGCTGATTGTAGAGCGTAATGTAGACGGCCTTGTCGAGGCCCGGCCACGCGATCTTGGTATCGCCGATCATGAAGATGTTCGCCACTGTCCACACGATGACGACCACCGAAACCACGATCCACGGAATCCAGCCCTGCGCGGCTGGCACCGTGCCGCGCGTTTCGGCGAGGCGCCCGGCATCGACGGCGAAGCGTTCGTCGGGCGCGGGCTTCCAGATGCGCAGGAACGCGATGGTCAGGATCAGCGAGACGAGCGACGACAGCACGTCGGTCAGCGCATAGCTGATGTAGTTCGACGTCACGTATTGCGTCAGCGCGAACGCGCCGCCCGACACCAGCAGCACGGGCCACACGCGCAACATGTTGCGAAAGCCCGCATAGATGGCAATCATGTAATGGTAACAAGAATGCGAAGAACGGCCGAAGAACGGCAACTGCTACCCGACCATCTTGGCGAGCGCGCCGAACGCGACCGGCGCGGTGTTGAGTTGAAGATCAGCGTGAAGGTGAGCGCTTCAAGCGTCGGGAAGCCGAGCAGGATCAAGAGCGAACTCGTGATCGCGATGGGCGTGCCGAAACCGGAGATGCCTTCGAGCAGCGCGCCGAACGAGAAGCCGATCACCACGAGCACGATGCGCCGGCCGTTTGGCAGGTTGTCGATCATCCAGACGCGGAAGGCTTCGAAGCGGCCGGAACGTTGCGCGACGTTATAGAGCGGGATCGCCGCGAACACGATCCACATCACTGGCCACAGCGCGAACACCGCGCCCGCCGCGACGGAATCGACCGCCAGCGCGAGCGGAAAGTGCCATCCCGCGACCGCGATGACGAGCGCGAGGATCAACCCGCCGAGCGAGGCCTGCCAGGCGGGACGGCGCGCCCATCCGAGCAGCGCGAGCACGAGTAGGATCGGCAGCGCGGCGACGAGGAAGGCGGGAGCGCACGTGCCAGTCAAGCGGCGAATGCCCTGCCTCGAAGCTTGCCGGGTGACGTCAGCCCTTGGCGGGCGCGCCGTTTTGTCCACCATGAAGCGCGGTCGATGCATCGCCTTTCGCGGCGGCGACTGGCGGAACACCCAGATCGTCAGAAGACCTAGCGAAGCGAGCATTCATGCAAGGAAAAACGCAAAGGCCATCATGTCCGATCCTCCGATACGGAATGCGCCGGCGCTCCTGATCGGCGCGGCGCGGTTAAGTGGGCGAAGACATAGCCAGCACAAAGTGACCGACCGTACAAAGCCGGTCGTCAGCCGCGCGTGCGCTGAAAGGCGGGAAAATGTTACAGCAACGTTACGTGATGCGGATCTCGAACCGCCGCGTGCGTATGCTGCCGCGCGTTATCAGCGATGCCATCCGCCGCCATGCCATCCACCCGAGCCGCGCCAGCCGTGATGCCGTCTGCCGCCGCGTCCCCAGCAGCATCCGGAGCTGCCCCAGAATCCGACCGAAATGGCCAGGTAGCCGTTACGCCGGATAGGGCGCATAAATAGGGCGTCGAATCGTCGAATAGTAGTCGGCGTAGTAATTGGCCGTCGGCGATGCCGCGACATACTGCTGCTGTACGGGCGCCGTGGCGGTGGCCGTCGCGGACGCGCCTTGCGGCACGGTGAATTCGCGCTGCGCGTAAGTGGCGGGTACGACCGGCGCATAGGTGCCGGGATAGGCGGATAACCGTAATAGCATCCGCCGAGCGCGAAAGCGCAGGCGAGTGCTCCGAGCGTGGCCTTGAATGCGGAGACGATGGGTACGGTTTTCATTAATGGCTCCTCGCGTACGGCGTGCCGGACGCTCGATGAGAACAAACAGGTCCGTTCAGAGGGGGGCTTACGCGAACGCTCGACGTGCGCCGCACGCGCGGCGCGACCGATGCGTCATGACAAAGCGCGGGTGTATCAATCCTGAAACAGGCCTCGATCGTGTGATGCCCGAACGCGCGCGACGCCAGTCGACCGACCGGCATCGCGACACGCTCACTTGCCGACCTGATTGCCGATGATGCCGCTGACGGCCGCGCCGACGGCGGTATCGCGTTGACGCGTGATCATGTCACCACAGGCGGTCAGTCTTCCGAAGAGTGCCACGAGCATTGCAACGGCGCCGATCTGTTTGATAGTTTTCATGTCGACTCTCCAGTACGAATAAAAAGGAATCGGCTGCCCGTCGCGCCGGGCGTCGCGGGAAGGCGTCGCGCGCATCGACTTTTATGCCGGTTCACCGTCAGCTAGAGCAGGAAAAGTGCCCGAGTGTTCGCAAGGAAAGGCAAATGAAAAATGGCCCGCCGCATGTAAAAGCGGCAGGCCGTGCGTGTCGTCGGCACTACGACTAGCCGGGCATCAGGTCGGCTGATAGATCTCCGAACCCTTCTTCACGAACTCAATCGCTTTCGACTGCATGCCGTGCGCGAGCGCGTCGGTTTCGCTCACCCTTTGCTTCGCCGCGAAGTCGCGCACGTCCTGGGTGATCTTCATCGAGCAGAAGTGCGGGCCGCACATCGAGCAGAAATGCGCGACCTTGGCGGAATCCTTCGGCAGCGTTTCGTCGTGGAATTCGCGCGCCTTGTCCGGATCGAGACCGAGATTGAACTGATCCTCCCAGCGGAATTCGAAGCGCGCTTTCGACAGCGCGTTGTCCCGCACCTGTGCGCCCGGATGGCCCTTCGCGAGATCCGCCGCGTGCGCCGCGAGCTTGTAGGTGATGATGCCTTCCTTGACGTCGTCCTTGTTCGGCAGACCCAGGTGTTCCTTCGGCGTCACGTAACAGAGCATCGCGGTGCCGAACCAGCCGATCATCGCCGCGCCGATGCCCGAGGTGATGTGGTCGTAGCCCGGCGCGATATCGGTCGTGAGCGGCCCGAGCGTGTAGAAGGGCGCCTCGTCGCACCATTCCAGTTGCAGGTCCATATTCTCCTTGATGAGCTGCATCGGTACGTGACCGGGGCCTTCGATCATCACCTGCACGTCGTGCTTCCACGCGATCTGCGTGAGTTCGCCGAGCGTCTTCAGTTCGCCGAGCTGCGCTTCGTCGTTGGCGTCGTAGATCGAGCCGGGACGCAGGCCGTCGCCGAGCGAGAACGAGACATCGTATTGCTTCATGATTTCGCAGATGTCTTCGAAGTGCTCGTAGATGAAGCTTTCCTTGTGATGCGCGAGGCACCACTTCGCCATGATCGAGCCGCCGCGCGACACGATGCCCGTCATGCGGTTCGCAGTCAGCGGCACGTATTGCAGACGCACGCCCGCGTGAATCGTGAAGTAATCGACGCCTTGCTCGGCCTGCTCGATGAGCGTGTCGCGGAAGATTTCCCAGGTGAGGTCTTCGGCTTTGCCGTTGACCTTTTCCAGTGCCTGATAGATCGGCACCGTGCCGATCGGCACCGGCGAATTGCGGATGATCCACTCGCGCGTTTCGTGGATGTGCTTGCCGGTCGAGAGATCCATTACCGTGTCGCCGCCCCAGCGGATCACCCACGTCATCTTGTCGACCTCCTCGCCGATGGACGACGTCACCGCCGAGTTGCCGATGTTCGCGTTGATCTTCACGAGGAAGTTGCGGCCGATGATCATCGGCTCGCTTTCCGGGTGATTGATGTTGGCGGGAATAATCGCGCGGCCACGCGCCACTTCCTCGCGCACGAACTCGGGCGTGATCTCCTTGAGCGCGTCCTTGCCGAACGCCGCCGCGCCGAATGCCTGGCCTGGATGCTGGCGGCCCATCATCTTGGCGAGTTTCTCGCCGTTCGGGCCGCTCGCCTTCAGGCTCTCGAGATATTTCTCGCGACGCTGGTTTTCGCGGATCGCGATGTACTCCATCTCCGGCGTGACGATGCCCTGGCGCGCGTAGTGTATCTGCGAGACATTGTGGCCGTCGAGCGCGCGGCGCGGCTTGCGATGCAGGCCCGGAAAGCGCAGTTCGGCGGTCTTCGGATCGGCGGCGCGTTCGCGGCCGAATTCGCTGGAGAGGCCCGCGAGTTCCTCGGTGTCGCCGCGCGCTTCGATCCATGCGCCGCGCAGAGCGGTCAGGCCCGAGCGGATGTCGATCTTCGCATCCGGGTCGATGTAGGGGCCGGACGTGTCGTACACGTAGACCGGCGGATTCTTCTCGCCGCCGAAGCCGTCGGGCGTATCCGACTGCGTGATCTCGCGCATCGGCACGCGGACGCTGGGCGTCGATCCTTCGACATAGACCTTGCGCGAGTTCGGCAGCGGCGCGATAGCGGCGGCATCGACGACGGCGTTCTCGGACAGGAACTTGGGATTGGCATTCATGGATAGTCTCCTGTGGGGACAACGATGGTTTGCTCGGCGCGAGCGAGATCGCGCGCGGCCGACGATTCAGGAGCTAAACAGGGAGGAACTAGACGGAAAGGAACGAGTTCGGAAGAAGAGGCGTGGATGCGACATGCCATGGAACCCGAACGCTTCCCTGCGCTGGCATTATCCAGATCAGGTTCAAAGGGTATTTCTCACCCACGCCGCACGAAGCATTCGATCGACCGTGATGCACGGCCGGACTCGAACGCGATGTGCAACGCAGGACCCCCACGTTAGCAGCCGCACCATACACCGCTGCGTGGCGTTTTGGCAACTTCGGCAGACGCGCGTCGAGCCCGTGCTTTCGTCGTCGACGGCTTCGCGCATAATGCCGGGCGCCGCGAATTCAGTGTTTTCCCTTAGCGCTTCAGCGAGGTTCGTCGGCGCTTTGTATCCGCACGCATTTCCGCACTTTTCCCGTTCCGTCATGCCGTCCAGTCTTGCCTGCCTTGCCTCGCTTCAACGAAGTCTGCGTCTCATCGGTTTCCCAACGGCTTGCGCGGAGTGATGCATGTCCACTTCGCCGACTCCGCTGCCCCCGCGTCTGCCGTTCTCGTTTCCCGATCGCTTTCCGTTTCACGCGCCGCGCTCGCGTAAGGGGCAGGTCGCCCTCGCCGTCGTCTATCTCGGTGGGGATCGACCTATCTCGGCATCCATCTCTCGCTCGAATCCTTTCCACCGCTGATGCTCGGCGGCCTGTGCAATCTGCTTGCGGGCATCGGCCTCTTCGTGCTGGCGAAGCATTGCCGCGCGCAGCGGCCGAGTGTGCTCGAAGTGCGCAACGCCGCGCTCGTCGGCACGCTGCTCGAAGGCCTGTCGAGCGGCATGCTGTCTTACGGCATGCGCACGGTCGGCACCGGCACGGCCGCCGTGATGGTCGCCACCTATCAGCTGATCGCGACACTGCCGGGATCTAAGACGCCGGTCTACACGTCGGCATCGTTCGATCTGGTCAACAACGCGGACTGGCTCATCACGACGCTGCCCGCGGCCAACGTGCTGCAGGCCGTGGTGACGAACAAGATTCGCGTGCTGGTGGCGCAAGGTGGCAACACGCAGCAACCGGCGCGCAAATTGCCGGATACGCTGCAATAAGCGTTTCTTCGAGACCGAAAGAGCACGGCAGCCCGTCTGCCGTGCTTTTTTTGCACGGCGCGCGGGCAAAAAAACCGCCACACATCGGTGGCGGAAGACAGGGAACTACATCAACGCTATGGAACGTCTGAGTGCGCAGCGTGCATGCACGCTGCGCCAAAGCGGTCTTACTTGTGTTGTTCGGCCGAGTTGCTGATGGCCTAGCCGCCCTTCGAAATATCCTGGCCTGCGCCCGAAACCGTGTTGCAGCCGGCGAGTGCGGCCATGCCGGCGATCAGCAGCAAAGCGATGAGTCGAGTCATGTCGTTTTCCCCTTGAAGTTGAACGGGCGCGAAGCCTGCGTCGAGAGAACATCGCGCGATCGTCGATCATGTCTGGTCTGGTTCGGCCGTGGTCCGCGCAAGGCGGAACGCCCATTCGTCGAATGGCCGTTCCGGTGTGAACAATCATAAAAAAGCGCCGATGGCGAAACTGTAGGCGGCGTCGCGTTTTCATGTCGGTGGGTTCCGTATTTGCTGTAGGCATCGTCCTACGCGTGCGCGACGAGCGCTTCGGATGCATTCGCCTTGTCGGCGTTGTCCAGCGGATCGGCGCTGTGCTCGCGCGGCATCGATACGCGGATGCTCGTCACCGCGTGCCGACACGCGCTGGCGCATCCCGACGAGACCATGCGTATGCGTGTGCTTCAGATCGCCCGGCTGAATGCCGATGCCGTCGTCCGCGATATGCAGCGACACGCGATCGGCATCGAGCGCGACGCGGATGCGGCTTGCCTGCGCGTACTTCGCCGCATTGGTCAGCGATTCCTGCGCAACGCGGAACAGCGCGATCTCGACGGCCTTGCCGAGCTTGATGTCTTCGTCCGGCAGATCGCATTCGACGTCCCAGCCGTTGCGCTGCGCCGCTTCGTCGACCAGCGAGCGCAGCACGGTGACGAGCCCGAAATTGGCGAACACGGTCGGCCGCATGTCCTCGATGATGCGGCGCTTGAGCGCGATACCCTGATCCAGGCTGCCGAGCGCGCGCGCGAGCTTCTCGGCCATCGCCGGCTCGCTCGTCTTCAGCTTGCCGCGCACCCAGGCGACG
>JAQFVI010000371.1:0-9635 GCA_029439495.1 Caballeronia sp. BR6202001590007 | reverse complement strand
CGGTTTTTTCGTTTTCGCTGACGGACTGAAGATGCCAGGCGAGCGCTTCGAGCTGGCGTGTTCGTTCGAAGACGAGCCGGTCGAGTTCCTCCTGCTGCGTGATGAGCTTCTTCTGCACGCGATCCTGCTTGTCCAACTGTATGCCGAGATTGCGAAACAGCAGCACGAACAACACGATGTTCAACGCGCACAGCGCGCCGACGCACAAGGTCGAGATGGGCTGATCCGCGCGGCTCGCGTCGAGCGCATGTTGCGCGCGCTGCTCCTCGTTCAGGCGAAGGAGCGCGCGCGGCATCGTCGGCGCCGGCGATGACGTTCGAAGCGTTGTCCGCGCGGGCAAGGCGTCCCAGTTCCGCGAGGCGAGCCGCGCCCGCGCGCATTTCCTCGTCGGCCGCGCCGCCGATCTGCGCGAAGCTCGCGAGCGCCGTTTCGTTGCCGATGCGTCGGTAGTACGCATCGAGCGCGGCGAGTGCGCGTCGCACACGCCCGGCCGCTTCCTCGAAGCGTTCCCGATAGAGCGGATCGGCCTTCAGCGCGAAGCCGCGTTCCTCGGCGGTCAGCGTGGCGATATCGGCGGCGAGCGCGGAAAGCTGCGCGGTCGCGCTTTTCGCATCGAGCGCCGTTTCGTACTCGGCGGCGATGCGCATGCGCCCCGATTCCAGCATCACCAGCCCGCCGACCGTGATGACGATCGCGACCGTCATCGCGACCAGCCAGCTATAGCGGCACATCCAGTCGTTCAGGCGCGCGGCGTAGCGGCGGAGGGCGCCTCGGGTTCCAGTGGGCTCACTTGGCTCATGTTGCGAGTTTCCGAAGGTCGGTCGGAACAAGCCTTTTGAAAGCACTTGTCGGTGGATTCTCATAGCAAAAAAGGAGCTAGCCCGAATGCGCGCGCCTGCCGGCGTCGCTAGCATGGTTCCATCACGCTTTCATTCACCTCATCAACCATTCCCACGGGGAGCGATCATGCTGAAATGGGCTTTGTTCTTCGCAATCGTGGCCTTGGTGGCCGGTCTGCTTGGATTCACGGGCGTGGCCGCCGGCGCCGCCACGATCGCCAAGTTCCTGTTCGTGCTGTTCCTGATTCTTTGCGTCGTCTTTCTGGTGCTCGGCTTCGTCGTGACCAAGAAAGCGATCGATTAGCGGCGCGTGGAGCCGATGCGGCCGTCGAATGCGCCATAACAGTCAAAACAGCAAGTAGGAGGGTCTCATGCTTCACTACGCAGCGGTCTTTTTCGTCATTGCCATCATCGCGGCGGTGTTCGGCTTCACGGGCATCGCGGCCGGCGCCGCCGAAATCGCGAAGATTCTGTTCTTCATCTTCCTCGTCGTCTTCGTCGTGACGCTGTTGCTCGGCGTGTTCCGCACCTAGCCCGTTCGTCGTTCCGAACGACCCAGCGCCCGCCTTGTACGGCGGGCGTTTTCACGGACGGCCAGCTTTTTTACGGGAGCGGGCATGCTGCGTGCCTCGGGAAAAGCGTGTGGATAGCAGCGCGCTATGAAAGCCGGTGATACATCGGCGAGCCGCGCGCCGCTCCAACGAACACTCTCAATTCATCTTCACAGGAGCGAACCAAATGTCCAAATCGTCTGCTGTAACCGCCACTTCGAACGACTCGCAGGAATCGAAGAGCTCCTTCATCCTCGACGTGGAAAAGATCCGCGCCGACGCGTGGCAGCATATGGACGAAGGCGCGGTGACGACCGGCTGCTGCGCCGATCGCGAAGTCGTGCTCAAGCTGCTGAACGATTCGCTCGCGACCGAAATCGTCTGCACGCTGCGCTACAAGCGCCATTACTTAAGCGCCATTACCATTACTTAAGCGCCATTACTTCATGGCGAAAGGCATCCATTCGGAAGCCGTCGCGCAGGAATTTCTCGAGCACGCCAACGAAGAACAGGAACACGCCGA
Organism: Caballeronia sp. BR6202001590007; assembly: GCA_029439495.1. Classification (GTDB taxonomy): domain Bacteria; phylum Pseudomonadota; class Gammaproteobacteria; order Burkholderiales; family Burkholderiaceae; genus Caballeronia. Next base: position 7,722 of record JAQFVI010000371.1, on the reverse strand, counting down.
CTCGCTCGCCGAGCACATCGTGCAACTGGGCGGCACGCCGAACTTCGCGCCGGACGGCCTCGCATCGCGCTCGCACTCGGAATATAACGAGGGCAAGGACCACCTGATCGACATGATCCGCGAGAACCTGATTGCCGAGCGCATCGCGATCGACACCTACCGCGAGATCATTCGCTATCTCGGCGACAAGGACGTCACGACGCGCCGCATCTTCGAAGAGATCCTGGCCGTCGAGGAAGAACACGCCGACGACATGGCCGACCTGCTGGAAGGCCACAACGGCTGATCGCCGGCGGCGGTGCGAGGCATGCGATGCGCGCGAGTGGCACCGCGCATCTTTTTGTGCGGGAGCTTGCGTAAAATGGCCGCTCATCCATCACCAGAACCGCGCGGTCAGGCGCGGACGGCGCGAATGATTCGAGTGTTGATAGCCGACGACCACACGATCGTGCGCAGCGGATCCGGTAGTNCATCGTACTGCTCGACATCGCGATGCCGGACAAGAATGGCGTCGATACCTTGCGCGTCATCAAGCAGATTCGGCCCGCGCAGGGCGTGCTGATGCTGTCGGACTTTCCGGAGAGCCAGTACGCGATCAACCTGCTGAAGGCGGGCGCGAACGGCTATCTGTACAAGGATGCCGAACCCGACGAAATCGTGCGCGCGATCCGCACGGTGGCGCGCAGGCATCGCTATCTGTCCGAATTCATCGCGGATGCGCTGGCCGACAAGCTCGAGAAGCCCGCCGCCGAGCGTCCCGCACGAAACGCTGTCCGAGCGCGAGTTCCAGATCTTCTGCAAGCTCGCGCTCGGGCGCATTCCCACCGAGATCGCGCAGGAACTGCATCTGTCGGTGAAGACGGTGAGCACATATCGCGCGCACGTGCTGGAGAAGATGCGGCTGTCGAACAATGAATGCCGATCTCACGTACTACGCGATCAAGAATGGGCTGATCGAATAACGCTTTGTCATGCCGGGCGCAGAGTATCGCGCGACTGCAGCGGGAGGCGCCCGAATTGGGCAAAACACATCGAAACCGGCGAAGCACCGACACCACGCGAAATGCAGCGCATTCCGCTCGCGGTGTTGCTGATCGAGGATTTGCCGCTGATCCGCCAGCTTGATCGAGGCCATCGATGCGCTCGGACCGTGGCGCGTGACCGCGTCGGCCGATGCGCCCGAGGACGCCATCGCTTTGCTGTCGTCGCAGCAGTTCGATTCGGTCATCGTCGATCTGCAACTGAAGCGCGGCTCGGGCATCGATGTCCTGTCGTGGCTGCAGGAAACGGGCCGCGCGCGTTCGGCGTTCGTCGCGGTGCTGACCAATCATGCGCTGCCGACCTATCGCGAACGCTGCGAGCAATACGGCGTGCGTCATTTCTTCGACAAGTCGCTCGAATTCGACCGCGTGCTCGATGCGCTGATCGACGACGCACAGCGGCGCGCTCATCCTTGACGGCCGCGCCAGTGGCTGTACGCGGCAAGCGCCGTGGCCGCCAGTCCGACGATGCACACGCCGGTCCATCCCATCGCGTGCCAGGCGAGCGACGCCAGCGCCGATCCGGCCGCGCCACCGATGAAATACACGGTATTGACGCGGCTGCGCGCGTCAGGCTTGAGCGCATAGATGCGCGCCTGATTCGAAATTTGCGCGGCCTGCACGCCGACATCGAGCACGATCACGCCGATCACGAGTCCCGCGATGCTCGTCGCCGACAGCGTGACGAGTCCGATCGACAACGCGATGACCGCGCGCGGCCCGCGCCGGTCGGCGGATTTGCCCGCGAGCGGCGCGGCCAGCGCACCCGTCGCGCCGACGATGCCGAACAGTCCCGCGTCCTGCGGACCTATGTGGAAGGGCGCGCCCGCAAGCAGCAGCGTGAGCATCGACCAGAACGCGCTGAAGGCCGCGAACAGCGCGCCGCCGGTCAGCGCGGCTTCGCGCAGCGCGGGACTCTCGACCGCCAGATGCCATAGCGAGGCGAGCAGCTTGCCGTAGGGCAGCGTCGAGGTGGGCCGGCTCTTCGGCAGCCGCGCGACGACGATCGCCAGCGCGACGGTGGCCGCCACCGATGCGCCGAAATACTGCGCGCCAGCCGAAATACTGCGCGACCAGGCCCGAGACCGTGCGCGCGAGCAGGATGCCGATCAGCAATCCGCTCATCACCGTGCCGACGGTGTGGCCGCGTTCGGCGGCGGGCGCGAGTTCGGTGAAGAACGGCGCGGCCTGCTGCGCAATGGTCGCGACCACGCCGATGGCGAGACTCGCCGCGATCAGCATGGCGAGCGTCGGCGCGGCGCTCGCGGCGATCAGCGCGATGCCGAGCGCGGCGAGTTGCAGCAGGATCAGCCGGCGCTGGTCGAAGCGGTCGCCGAGCGGCGCGAGCACGAGCATGCCGAGCGCATAGCCGAGTTGCGTCGTGGCGGGCACGGCGCCGATCAGCGAGGCATCGCCGGAAAATGACTGACGGAAATCTTCGAGCAGCAGCTGATTGAAGTAGATGTTGGCGACCGAGACGCCCGCGATGGTCGCGAGCAGCCACAGCGTGGCGCGCGAGTAGTGCGGGGCGCTCGTGAGCGCCGGGACGCGAGGTATCGCGTGAGGAGGCGGACATGCGTTCGTGCTCCGATGAGACCGAGCGGCGATGGTAAGCGAGATTGCCGAAGTCCGCCCGTCGCCTAGAACGGCTGCGGTCCGCCGCCCTGATCGACGCTCATGCAATGCGTGACGAGCCCGGTGTCGTCGCGCCGGAGATGCAGGCCGAACGCGGGCGGCTCCATCACGAGCGCCTCCGGTCCATGCGGCTTCAGTTCGAGCGCGACCTGATGCGCTGTCGACGGCGCGCACCAGACGAGCGTGTCGCCGAAGCGCGCCGCGATCGCGCGATGCACATGTCCGCAGACGATGCGCTCGACGTTCGGATGGCGGCGCACGAGTGCATCGAGCGCGCGGCTGTCGTCGGGCGCGAGGCGGATCTCGTCCATGAAGCCGATGCTGCACGCGAACGGCGGATGATGCATGCCGATCAGCACGGGCTTGTCGCGCGCCTCGTCGAGCCGGCTTTCGAGCCATGCGAGCCGCGCGGCGCACAGCCGTCCTCCGCCTGAGCCGGGATCGAGCGTATCGAGCGCGATGATGCGCATCCCGCCCGCATCGAATGCGTACTGGACGAAGTCGCCGGGCGCGTCGGCGGCGAGTTCGGCGCGATCGCCGAACACCGCGCGAAAGCTCGCGCGGTCGTCGTGATTGCCGACGAGCGCGCGCCACGGAATCGTCAGATCGTCGAGCAGCGTGCGCAGGTGCCAGTATTCGTCGATGCCGCCGCCGTCGACGAGATCGCCGGTGATGAGCGCGAGATCGGGGCGCGGATCGAGCGCCTCGAGCGCGGCGATCGCGCGTCGCAGATACGCGGCGGTATCGATGCGGCCGTAAGCCAGCGTGCCGGGCGCGGTGATGTGGAGATCGCTGATCTGGGCGAGCAGCATGGCGGAATCCTCCGGAGGTCGCGGTTGCGCGCCGTGGATGCGAGGCGCTTACTGCGTGCTTATTGGCTGAAGCTGTCTACGTCGGCGGGCGGCTTCGGCAACAGCTCGGCCGGGGCGAGCCACTGGAAACCGGTGAGCGTGTTGTCGCTGAAGGTGCATTCAGCGGCGGCGGGCGTCTGCACGAGTTTGTTGGTCGCGGGCGGCTTGGGCGGTGTCGGGATTTCGCCGCGCACGATCACGCGCGAACCATGATAGTTCGCGCCGGAACCGGTGATTTTCAGCGGCGCGCTCGCGGCCGCCGGATATTCGGCGCGCACGCGTTCCTTGCAGAGGTCCGTGTTGCGGTAATAGGACGTGCAGCCGGCGAGGAGCGCGAGCGGCACGACGAGAAGCATCGCGGAGGAAACGGACGGAAGCAGGCGGGATCGGATGTTCATCGATGGATTCGGTCGATGCCCGAGCCGCGCGGGCATCGGAACATGAACGGAAAAGAAGGGTTAGCGTGCTTTATAACACGGTGCCCTGGGGCCGCATGACCGGCGTCGGGTGCCGCGCTTGTTCGGTTCGTGAAGCGGTAGCACGATCGCAGCGTGCGGCGCGGGCCGCGCTTCGCGCGTTTCGAATCGACGGAGGCGAACGTCATGCGAAAAGAGATCGAGGTGGGCGACTATCTGCTGTCAATGGATGCGGTGCCGTGCGGCGAGGCGGCCGAGGCTGGTGCGCCCGACATCGCGGAGAACGGCGAGACCGCCGCGCCTCCGCCCGAACGCTATGCGATTCGCGTGCGCGTCACACGTGTGGACCGGCAGCCGCTGCACGGCTCGACGCTCGCCGACGNGGCATAGGATCATCATTATGTCGCGGGTGCTGGGGCATGGGTTGTGAGGTGCGGCGGCACTGCGGCATCCGACGCGGCGGCATCGAAGTGAGGGTGCGGTTCCCTGCCAAACGAGGGTGATCGCGCGCATCGTCCGCGACTAGACTGCCTTCACCGGAACGAGTCAGTCGTGGAGGCCGTCATGATGCCAGTCGCGCTCTATGTCACCCCGAACTTCATTGCCTCGGTGCGCCGCGGCCGCGCGCGAAAGAGCTTCGGCGGAACGGTGCGGTTCATCGGCGTCGATGCGCTGCCTTTCGAGATCGAACATGTGTGCCTCCTGGATCGCGACACGGCGATCGAGGCGCTGAGCAATGCGGTGAGGGTGCGGAGCGGTTGTTGAATGCGGTGTGAGGGGAGGGCCTGTGAGCGAGCGATCGTCGATGCGTTCGCCTCGTGCCGATCGTCGACAAGCATCGACACTGCCTGCCTGCGCGTCGGCCATCTCTGGTGCCGGGGACCGGACTCGAACCGGCAAGCCGTGAGGCGGCGGATTTTAAGTCCGCTATGTTTACCAATTTCATCACCCCGGCAGAGCGGACGCGATTCTACCATCGCGTCGACCGGCGCCAAAGCCGCGTCGGCCCGCTTCGCGCCTTCGAAAAGCAGGCTTTTCGACAACATTCTTTCCCTTCGTGCATAATCGGCAACGAATTCGCCAGCCTTCGCGGCATGTCGCGCGCAAACGCGGCCGGCAACATCGAACCCTGCGCGAGGACACACCCGATGGTGATTGTTCCAGTAGATGCCGACGTAGACGAAGCTGGCGAACACGGGCACGAGCGGCACGAGCGCGGCGAAGTCCTCGCCGTGCGGCACTTTCAATTCGAGCACCATGATCGTGATGATGATGGCGATGACGCCATCACTGAAGGCTTCGAGCCGGGTCTTGCCCATCACCTGTGTCACGCGGTTCAGCGCGTCAATGGCCGCGTGCTGTGGGCGAACCTGCACTTCCTGTTCTGGCTGTCGCTCTTTCCGTTCACGACCAACTGGATGGGCGAGAACCATCTGACGCCCATGCCGACCGCCGTCTACGGCTTCGTGCTGTTCATGACCGCGGTGGCGTGGTCGTGGTACATCCTGTCGCGCACGCTCGTCAGCATGCATGCGGAAAACTCGCGGCTCGAACGCGCGATCGGTGCGGATCGCAAAGGCCGGATATCGGTGGTCATGTATCTCGCGGCTATCGCGCTGTTGTTCTGGCAGTCGTGGATCGTCGCCGTCGTCTATGCGGTCGTCGCGCTCGCGTGGCTCATGCCCGATCATCGCATCGAACGCATCTTCGTCAACGAAGAAGCTGACGTCATGAAGACGCGCATCGGCCTCATCTCCGACACGCACAATCTCGTGCGTCCCGAAGCGCTCGACGCACTGCGCGGCGTGGCGCATATCGTCCACGCGGGCGACATCTGCAAGCGCGAGGTCCTCGATGCGCTCGCGCAGCTGGCGCTGCTGACCGTAGTGCGCGGCAACAACGATCACGCGGACGACGTCGCGTCGCTGCCCGAACACACGCGCATCGAACTGAACGGCGCGACGATCCACGTTATCCACGATATCGCTGACGTGCCCGCCGATCTGACCGGCGTCGATGTCGTCGTCACCGGCCATTCGCACAAGCCGCTGATCGCCCGGCGCGACGGCGTGCTGTTCGTGAATCCGGGCAGCGCGGGGCCGCGCCGCTTCAGATTGCCGGTGACGATCGCCTTGCTCGATATCGACGGCGACGCGATCGACGCCGAGATCGTGCGCATCATCGAATAAAAAAGCCGATGCGCGATGCATCGGCCTTCGTGACGCTGTACTTTAGGCGCGCGCCGTGCCTTCGGGCATGTCTTCCATCTCCGAAGCCACGCGATGACCGTGCAGCACGGCCTGTGCTTCCGAGTGCGATGCGACCGCGAGCGGCGAGCCCTTGAGCGGCTTCTTCGCGGTTTCGTGCAGCGCGAGCACCGACACGATGCCGATCACCGACGCGCCCATCAGATAGTACGCGGGCATCATCAGCATGCCGGTCTTGTCGACGAGCCATGCGGTCACGAGCGGCGTCGTGCCGCCGAACAGCGACACCGACACGTTGAAGCCGATCGCGAGCGCGCCGTAGCGGATCTTGGTCGGGAACAGCGCCGGCAGCGGCGACGGCATCACGCCGGTGAAGCACGACAGCAGCGCGCCGAGGATCATCATGCCCGCAAAGATCGACGGAATCGTGCTCATGCAAATCAGCGAGAGCGCCGGAATCGACAGCAGCAGGCCGACGCAGCCCGCGAGCATCACCGGCTTGCGGCCGACGCGGTCCGACAGACGGCCGGCGAACAGCGTGAGCGGCATCATCAGCACCATCACGACGAGCACGATGAAGAGGCCGTGCGTCTCGTTGAACTTGAGCGTCGCCGACAGATAGCTCGGCGGATACGACAGCGCCATGTAGTCGGTCACGTTGAGATCAGCACGAGGCCGATACATTGCAGCAGCGTGCAGCAGCGGACGCCATTGGCGGATCAGCGTGTCGCGGAACTGCTGCTTGGTCGTTTCGTGCGACACGGCTTCGGCCTTCTCAGCTTCGCGCTGGAATGCGGGCGTCTCTTCGAGCTTCATCCGGATGTAGAGACCGATGAGGCCCAGCGGACCCGCGATCATGAACGGAATGCGCCAGCCCCACGAGAGCAGCGTCTGTTCCGACATCACCGCCGTCAGCACCGCGACCACGCCGCGCCGAGCACGTAGCCGACCAGCGTGCCGAACTCCAGGAAGCTCGCCATGAAGCCGCGCTTCTTGTCCGGCGAGAATTCGGCGATGAAGGTCGTCGTGCCGCCGTACTCGCCGCCGGTCGAAAAGCCCTGCACGAGGCAGGCGACCAGCAGAAGGATCGGCGCCATCACGCCGATGCTGTCGTAGCTCGGAATCAGACCGATACAGAAGGTGCCGACGGCCATCATGATCATCGTCATCGCGAGCACGCGCTTGCGGCCGATGCGGTCGCCGAGCGGGCGCACGAGAAACGCGGCCGCGAAGGTGCCGAAGGTCGCGAGCAACTGGGCAGCAGGGCTGCTCGACGGGAAGAAGACCTTGTCGAGTGTCACGGCAATATAGCTGTAGACGCCGAAGTCGAACCATTCCATCGCATTACCGATGGCCATCGCGCCGACCGCGCGCTTGAGCAGGGATTGGTCGACGATCGTGATGTCGTCGATGGTGAGGCCGGACTTCTTGCCCGCGGTATCGCGTTTGCGCCAAAGGCCCTCGTGAAGAGCGTTCATGTTCGAAAAGACTCCGTATTCAGTCCCGAGCGCTCGCGAAAAGCGTCGGGCGAGCCGCCCTGTCGAGCCGCGCGTATTGCCGGAATAGTGCAGTT
>JAQFVI010000370.1 GCA_029439495.1 Caballeronia sp. BR6202001590007 | reverse complement strand
TCTGCAAGCAAATGTATTCCTCGCCAGCAACGGAAAGTTGCGCGATCAGCATGTCTGAGACATCCATTTCGAAAAATGGAGGGCAAATGCTTGACTGCCGAACGCGATCCGCTAAACTTCGAAATGCGTACTTCGTGACCCGATTGGCGTCGGGAAGCGGACCGGGCAACAGCAGTAAGCCCGAATTCAAAGGCCTTCGGTTGGCCCCAAAGGCCTTTGTCTTTCTTGCGTTCGTCGATTACATATCACGCTCGCTAAGTTATTGATTTCTCATGAGTTTCTACTATGTTCAACCGAAGTCACGAGGCGTTTGCGCGCTAAGTGATTGATTTGTATGGAAAACCTAGTAGAGCCTCACTCTTGGTTGGTTTCGTTGAGTGTTTGGTTGATGAAGTCCGCGATACGCTGCCCCCATCGCTCAGCATCAACTGCTTCGGCTTCAAAGAAGCGCACGCCGACTACACCGTTTCTCGTCGTCACTTCACACACCTTCTTTCTACCCGAGCGCACGACCGTCGTACTCGGCGCGGCTGCTTTCGGCTTTTCGGCAGCCAGCGCCACGGCCTTATCCTGCGTGAAATTTTCATCGTCGACGAGGCGGCGAACTGCCTCTACAACCTTGTCTGCTTTTCCAGCCTCGACGAGCGCCGCCAGCTTTTGAGCCGCGTTGCTTCCGAGCCGCTCCGGCTTTTCGGCGAGCGCCGTCTTCGCTGCGTCCGGAAGAGCGTCGAAGGAAAAGATTCGCGTGACGTGGCTCTTACTCAGCCCGGCGCTCTCAGAAATCCCGGTTTGCGACAAGCCGCTCAATTCCTGGAGCCGCTTGAAATTCCAATACTTCTCGAAATCGGTCAGCGATGGCGACAGCAAATTTGAGAAGAAACGCCACAAACTCGATTTCGCCTTCGTCGATTGAAGCAACGTTCGCCCGAATCGTTGTCCGGCCGAGTTCGTGATACGCCGCAACCCGGTTATGCCCGGCCACGATCTCGAACTGTCCTTCAGGCAGCGAGCGAACGAGAATCGGCGTCGCGAGCGCATGCTGCGCAAGGTTGCTCTTCAATTCAATTCCTGAAACTGTTCCGACGTCAATTTGCGATGCCGGCCACTGACTTCCACGAGCGCATCAAGCGGCACTTCGAGCGCCGCGCGTTCCTCGAGTTGAGTCTCCAGTTCCTTGATTCGCGCCTGAACGGTATTGATGCGATGCTGCGCATCCATCAATCGGCCGGGAGAGGTTCTCGGCTCCGTGTTCGTCGGGCGCGCGGGTGCGCCGTCCGATGGCTTGTTGCCGACGTTCGCTGTCTTGGCCAGCAATCTGTCCCCGATGCCCATTTAAACCTCCTTCTGGTTCCACGCACGCACGAACTGCGCGTCGAGGTGGTCGGCGAGCCGATCAAGCGGCTCCTTGAAGCGGTTATAGGCAGCCATGCTGCCATCGGGCTTCGACAGGTCATACACAGTCGACAACTGTGCCGACGTACCCTTGGGTACGGTGGATTCCGGTATCTCGAATGGCAGCACGCGATCGCCGTATGCCTTCTGCAGCCAGCCGCGCACGACCCGGGACACGTCGTCCGACTTCGCTTTGGTCATGATGACGTTGACGAAGTCGAAGCGCTTTTGCTCGAGCACGCCCGGCAGCTTTTTGGCGATATCCGCGAAGAGATGCCAGAACTGCGTCGAACTCGCGAAATCGAGCGCTTCAGGCGGGCAGGGCAGGGCAGGGCAGGAGAATGGCGTCCGAGGCGAGCAATGCGTTGATGGTGAGGTAGCTGAGCGCCGGCGGCGTATCGATGACGACGGCGTCGTATTCCTCCGTCAGCGGCATCAGCCCCTTGCGAAGAATTTCCCAGAATTCGAACGTGCTGTCGTTCAACACTTTCGCGGGAATCTCGAATTCGGCATCGAAGAGTGACGACGATGCTGGAATCAGATCGAGGTTGTGCCAATACGTCTCCTGCACGGCGTAATGCAAGGTTTGCTGATCGCCGTAAATCAGGGGCAGAAGCGTCTGATCGTCGGAAATCTCGGCGTCGGGCGCCCATCCACAAAGTTGGGTCGTGATGCCTTGCGGATCGCAGTCGATCACCAGCACCTTGCGCCCGAGAAGCGTCAACGCCTGCGCCGCGGACACGGCCGTAGTCGTCTTTGCGACGCCGCCCTTGAAGTTCGCGATGGTGACGATCCGCCCGCGCTTGCTTTCGGGACGACGTGCGCGTTCCTTGGTGGCGCGAACCCATGTGAGGGCTTCCTCGAGCGTGAATTCCTTGCTTCGTCCCGCGCCCTTGGATGTCCCGGCCGGCAGCTCGCCCTTGGTCGTCAGGTACTGGAACCGTTGCTTGTCCACGCCGCACAGCGATGCCACCTGAGCGCTCGTAAACGTCGGCGCGCTCTTGCGTGGATACGGCTCAAGCATCGCATCGCGGATCTGATTGAGGATATCTGTAGCCTGAGCGGCCACCCCCAGGAGCGTTTCGATCGAAACGGATTGATCGACTTCGGGAAGCCGAGCGCTTAGCATGGAATTCGCAGTTACTGGCGTGCCTGAGTAAGCAAATAATTCTTCGGTTTGTGGAAAACACACTGCAAACCGAAGAATAAACGCCCAACCGGTAAACCTCAAGTAAACTCTGAAGTCGTGAATGCGTTCTACTGCGTATTTTAACAACACTCGGCGCCAAGTTTACCGCTGTTCTCGCGTTTACTTCGCTGGTTTGGCCTGACGAATGAAGGTCTCCAGCCCAAGAAAGCGCGCTGCATCCTCCTGTTGCAGGTACAGGGCAGTCGTCGAACTCGCGGCATGGCCCAGCCCGGCGCTCACTTCCCGCAGCGGAGCGCCGCCGCCGAGCGCGTGACGCCACGGTGCAGTTCTTCTCGGATGCATTCGGCACCACGCGCCTGTTTTCGCTCGTCAGGAAGAACGATCCGCCGCTCGACGCGCACGCGATCGGGGCAAAGAACGGCCTGCCGAAAGGCGTCGCCATCGTCGCCATCAGCATGCTGCGTTTCGGCAATGGCGCGAATCTCGAAGTCTTCGAGATCGACTGGCCCCGCCGCACCGACGCCGCGACGATCGGCGACATCGGCAGCATCAGCCATTTCAGCGTAACGGGCGACGACATCGATGCCGCGACGGCGCGCTTCGAAGCTGCGGGCGGCAGCTTGCTCGAAGGCCCTACGATCTCACCGGACAAGAGGAAGGCGCGGGCAATCGCGGATGCTTCGGCCTCACGCCCTGGGGGCTGCTGATCGAGTTCGAAAGCTTCGGGTCGCCGGTGAAATACGACGCCGGCGCGCGCGACGTGCGCCGGTTCCCACAACCGGCGGCTTAGGCAGCCCGGGCCCCTTCGAAGCCGACCCTCACCGCCAGCTCCCGCGCGATCGCGAGTCCCAGGCCCGTGCCTTCGTTATCCGCCGACGCGCGATAGAACAGCTCGAACACGCGGCTGCGTGCTTCGGCGAGAATGCCTGGGCCGTCGTCGACGACTTCGAGTACGATGCGCGCGCCGTCGCGGACGACGCTCACGGTGACGGCCCGCCCGCCTGCGTATAGCATCGCGTTCTCAGCGAGGTTGTAGACGAGCGCGGTCAGCAAGGCCTCGTGTCCGATCAGACGCGCCGGCCCCCGCAAGTCTGCGCCGAGATCGATGCCGCACTTCTGTGCGAAGATCGCCAGATCCTCGACGACGCTTTGCGCGATCGCCGCCAGATCGGCGTCCTGTCGCGCGAGTTGCGTGTAATCTGCGGCTTCGGCCTGCGCAAGCAGCAGCAGCTTGTTGGTGAGGCCGACCATAGAGCAGTTGCTGCGCTGCATGGCGGCGAGCGCCTCGCCGAGCGTCGGCTCGATGTCGCGATGCTGGCGCCGCGAACTGCAACTGCGTTTCCAGGAGCGTGAGCGGCGTGCGCAACTGATGCGCCGCTGCGCCGCCACCTGCGGCCCGAGCCGCGCGATGCACTGATTGATCGCCTCGACGATCGACCGCAATTCCGTATGCAAGCGCTCGACGCGCAGCGGCGCGAGTTGCATCAGATCGCGGTCTATCACTTCTTCCTTGACCTTGAGCAGCGGCCGCAATTCGAAAGTCAGGCCGATGCACGCCAGCGCGACCGCGAGCAGCACCATCTCGATCTGCCGCACGAGTTGCGGACGCCAGAGTTGGTGCACCATTGCGTCGCACGACTTCTGCGTCTTGCCGACCGAGATCGTCACGCGATGCGTCGCGTCGTTGTCGTACATCTGGCGCACGAAGCCGACCGCGCGTATCGATGCGTCGTGTAGCGCAGCATCGTAGAACACTGGCGTATCGTGGCCCGCCGACGCGTTCAGCAGAAAGTCCGGTGCGTCCGCGAGCAGGCGGCCGTCGTCGACGCTCACGTTGTAGAACACCTGATCGCCGTAGGGCGACGCGAACACTTCGAGCGCGGCGGGCGGCACGTCCACGCGCAACCGTCCGTCCGACCACTCGACTTCGCCCGCGATCATCCGTGCCGAAGCCAGCAACGTGTTCTCCTGCACGATGTCCGCCGTATGCCGCGCGTTGTCGTAGGCCGCTTTGCCGGTCACGAACACATAGATCGCGAGCGGCACCAGCAGCCACCACAACAGGCGCACGCGCAGGCTGTTCATCTCAGTGATCGTCGTCGCGTTTGCGCAGCAGGTAGCCGGGCCCGCGCAAGGTGACGATCACCGCCGAGCTCGCATCGAGCTTTTTGCGCAGACGCGACACGTAGATTTCGAGCGCGTCCTCGCTCGGCTGGTCGTCGTGCGTGAAGATCGCATCGAGCAGCGCCGCCTTCGACACAGTCTTGCCGAGCCGCAGGATCAGCGCTTCGAGCACGCTGCGTTCGCGCGGCGTGACGGCGAGCGGCGCGCCCTTCAGCAGGAACTGCCGCGTATCGATGTCGAACGGCGGCGGATCATCACCTTTACGGGCGCGACGAGTTCGCGCACTTCGAAGGGCTTGACCAGATAGTCGTCCGCGCCCGCGCCGAGCAACTCCACCTTCTCGTCGATGGAACCGCTCGCGGTGAGGATCATCACGGGCGTCGCGTCGCCGCGCTGGCGCATCCGGCGCAGCACGTTCTTGCCCGACAGCCGCGGCAGATTGAGATCGAGCAGCACCACGTCGTAATGATTGGTGCGCAGCAGGCCATCGGCGGATTCGCCGCCCTGCACGGCTTCGAGTAGAACGACTCCTGCTCCAGCATCTTCGCGAGCCAGAGCGAAAGCGTCGGATTGTCCTCGATCAGCAGCAGCTTCATGGTGGCGCGATTGTAGGGCGTCGGCACCGCGTGCCGCGAATCGGGTTAACACCCATGCTTTGCCATCGGCATCGAAAGCTGACAGAAGGTTTGCCATTTCTATAATCGCCGCACTCATGCAAAAGCGGCCCTTCCATCGCGAAGCGGCCCATCAAAAAAGGAGACTCTCGATGCGTACCCTGCGTCAACTCGCCACCGCTGCCGGCATCGCCTTCGCACTCGCCGGAACCTGTACTTCCGCCCACGCGGAAAAGATTTCGATCATGGTCGGTGGCGCCACCAAGATCATCTATCTGCCCGCGAAGCTGACCGAGCAGCTCGGCTATTTCAGGGACGAAGGGCTGGACGTCGAGATCCTCTCGCAGCCCGCCGGCGTCGATGCGGAAAACGAACTGCTCGCGGGCGCGGTGCAGGGCGCGGTCGGCTTCTACGATCACACCATCGATCTGCAGAGCAAGGGCAAGGAAGTGCAGGCGCTCGTCGTGTTCGGACAGGTGCCGGGCGAAGTCGAACTGGTTTCGACCAAGCAGGCCGACTAGATCGAGAGCATGGCCGACGTGAAGGGCAAGACGCTCGGCGTGACGGGCCTCGGATCGTCGACCAGTTTTCTCACGCAGTATCTCGCGCAGCGCGCGGGCGTGACCTCGAAGGACTACACGCTGCTGCCGGTCAGCGCGGACAACAGCTTTATCGCGGCCGTGAAGCAGGAACGCATCGACGCGGGCATGACGACCGACCGTTTCGCAACTGCTCAAGACCGGCGACGCGAAGGTGCTGGTCGACATGCGCACGCTCGAAGGCACGCGCACCGCGCTCGGCGGCACCTATCCGGCATCGAGCTTCTACGTGAACCGCGCATGGGCGGAATCCCACAAGAGCGATGCGGCGAAGCTGTCGCGCGCGTTCGTGAAGACGCTCAACTACATGGCGACGCACAGCGCCGAAGACATCGCCGCGAAGATGTCGAAAGACTACTACGCGAAGAATCAGGATCTGTACGTCGCCGCGCTGAAGGCTTCGCTGCCGATGTTCACGAAAGACGGCAAGATGCCCGCCGACGGACCGGAAACCGTGCTGAAGGTGCTCGCGGCCTTCAATCCCTCGGTGAAGGGCAAGCATATCGACCTCGCGCGCACCTACTCGAACGAGTTCGTGTCGGACACGGTGACGGTATCGAAGTGAGGCGCGGCGCGATGACTTCCTCCAACCCGCAAGCCACGCCCACCATCGAACTGCGCAACGTGTCGTGCCGCTTCATCTCGCCGGACGGCCGCGCGACCGTCGCGTTGCGCGACTTCAGCATGGCCGTCGCGAAAGGCGAATTCGTCGCCGTAGTCGGCCCGACCGGCTGCGGCAAATCCACCACGCTCAGCATGATCACCGGCCTGCTCAAGCCGACGACCGGCGAAGTGCGCGTGATGGGCCAGCCGGTGGACGGCATCGATCCGCGTATCGGCTTCGTGTTTCAGGCCGACGCGGTGTTTCTCCGTAGCGCTCGGTACTCGACAACGTCACGGCCGGCCCGCTCTATCGCGGACGCTCGAAGTCCGCCGCCTACGACGACGCCAATGCATGGCTGCGGCGTGTCGGCCTGGAAAAGTTCGGCAAGTATTATCCGCATCAGTTGTCGAGCGGCATGAGAAAGCGCGTCGCGCTTGCGCAGACCTTCATCAACAAGCCGAAAATCCTGCTGATGGACGAGCCGTTCTCCGCGCTCGACATGCAGACGCGCACGCTGATGCAGGACGAACTGCTGCAGTTATGGTCGGCGAACGCGGGATCGGTCGTGTTCGTCACGCACGATCTCGAAGAAGCGATCGCGCTCGCGGATCGCGTGTTCGTGCTGACCGCGCGCCCCGCGACGCTCAAGCGCATCTACAAAATCGACCTGCCGCGTCCGCGCATCACGTCGGACTTCGCTACCACCCGCATTTCATCGAGATTTCGCGCGACATCTGGCACGACCTGCACGAAGAAGTGCAAATCGGCTGACCCGCTCACAAGGAAACCATCATGTCCACGCCTCAACACACGATGACCGCCGGCATCGATCCGGGCTCGCTCGCGGCCGTCGAACGCGAAGCCCAGAAACGCATCAGGCGGCGCCAGGCGTTCGTCATCGGACTGCGCATCGCGGTGCTCGTCTTCGTGCTCGGTGGCTGGGAAGTCTCCGCGCGCCTGCACTGGATCGACCCGTTCTTCTTCTCGATGCCTTCCGCGATCTTCGAGCAGATCGTCGAATGGTTTGTCGACGGCACCTCGCAAGGGCCGCTGCTCACGCAGGTCTGGGTGACGCTGGAGAAAACCGGCCTCGGCTTCGTCATCGGCTCAGTGGCAGGCGTGTTCTGCGGCATCGTGCTCGACCGCAACAAGCTGCTGTCCGACGTCTTCAGCATCTACATCAAGATCGCCAATTCGATTCCGCGCATCGTGCTCGGCTCGGTCTTCGTTATCGCGCTCGGCCTCGGCATGGCATCGAAAGTCGCGCTTGCCGTCATGATGGTGTTCTTCGTCGTGTTCGCCAATGTGTTTCAGGGCGTGCGCGAGGCCGACCGCTACATGATCGCCAATGCGCAGATTCTGGGCGCGTCGTGGCGTCAGGTGACGACATCCGTGGTGACTCCGTCGGCGCTGTCGTGGATTCTCGAGAGCCTGCATGTGAGCTTCGGCTTCGCGCTGGTCGGCGCGGTGGTCGGCGAATTCCTTGGCTCGAAACAGAGCATCGGCCTCCTGATCTCGACGGCGCAAGGCGCGTTCAACGCAAGCGGCGTGTTCGCGGCGATGATCGTGCTGGCGGTCGTCACGCTCGCGGCGGATTATCTGCTGACCGCTGTCGAACAGCGCCTGCTCAAATGGCGGCCGACGGTCACCTGATGCGAGCGTTTTGGCATCGCGGCAACTCGACGAACGCGGCGGACTTTTCCGCCGCGTTTTTTTATGCCAGATGCGAACCGGCGCCGTGCCGATGCACGCCGCGAGCTACGCACCGCCCGACGCAAAGCTGCCGATCACGTCGCCGGGAAAATGCACGCCGATGACCACGCGGCTCGCGCCGATTAGCAGCACCATGAAGCTCGCGAGCGCGACGACCGCCGCATCAGCGCGACGCAGCGCGATGTGCACGAGTACGTAGGTGCACAGGCCGTAGCAGACCATCGAGCCGAAGCTGTGGCCGCTCGGAAACGAAAAGCTCTCGGGAATGGGAACCAGCGCGCCGGTCGGGCGCTCGCGGGCCATCGACAGTTTGAGCACGCGATTGACGAAGCCGCCCGCACCGGCCGCCGCCGCCAAAAACAGCGCCGGTCCGACGCGCCGCGCGATCAGCAGCGCCGCGGCGACGAGCGCGCAAATCAGCGTCAACAGCCACGGATCGCCGAGATGCGTGAGCCGCATGAAAAGCGGCGACGCGAACGCGGGCACGCCTTCGCGGATCGCATCGAGCAGGCGTTGATCGGCGGCGGCGAAGGCCTTGCCCTGGGCGATGCGCCGCGCGATCGCGACGAATATCGCGACGACCGGCACGCCCGTGGCCGCTGCGACGAGCGCGATCTGCTCGCGCCGCTCGCGCGCATCGATGGCGTGCAAGCGCGGCCCACGTCCTACGCGGCAGTCGCCGGCATGCCGACGAGCCGGCGAGCACGATCGCTACCGCATGGCGTTGCGCGCACGCCGTGATGTCCATACGAGAGGTCTCTTTATGATCGCGTCAGGGCAACGCGGCGCGCGCTCCCAGCCGAACGCGCAGACGCTCTCGACCGAGTGATCGAGCACGGCGACGCCGCGAATCTCGCCGGGCATCGGCAGGCTCAGGCCGTGCCACTCGGCGATGCCGCTGTGTGCGCGCGTCGAAGGAGCGCCGTCCGATCGACGAATTCGGATGGATGCGCGCGCGGCGGCCGATAGCCAGCTTCCGATGTTCGACGCCGACGCGAAACGAAATTCGGTCGGCACGAGCCAGATGAAGACTTCGCCGCGTGCGGGCGGCCGGTCGACGACGTGCCGGGCTTTCGCAAGATCGTAGTAGCGCCAGTGGGCGTCGCTCGCGGGGATCGGAGGGATCGATGAGCTTCGGTCGGTGGCGGACATACGGGTCGCGCGGCGCGCGGGGCACGCCGAAAAGGTTCGCATTCAGGGGATGGCGATATTGTCGGGCGCGAACCTTATCGGATGCTTATGGCAAAGGAGAGGCAGGGTTTGTGCAGGGATGCGTCTCGACACCCGCGTTTTCTCTCCGGGTCAACCCGGAGTTGATTTCACCTCACACCCCACCTGACAAATCCTCGGTTCCTGCTCCCGCACACCCCGCCGCAGAATGCCTTCCATCCATCGCACCGGTGGCGCACATCGATATTCACGCGACAACAGCGAAGGAAGGACATGGACAGGAATCTCTTCATCGGCGAAGGCTTCGAAGGCCCGGGCCTCAATCTCGCCCACATCAACGTGCTGGTCGGCCCGCGCAGCGGCCCCGCCGGTCAGGCATTCGCGACCGCGCTCGCGACGCCCTCGGCGGGTCACGCGCCGTTCGTCATGATCGCGCAGCCGGGCGTGCCCGCCAAGCCGCTCACGCTCTACCTCAACAAGGCGCCGATCCAGGGCGACTTCCACGGCAACGCAACATGGGGCGCGTCGCAGGCGGGCATCGCGAAGGCGGTCGCCGAATCGCTGGAAACGGCACGCTGCCGCCCGAAGCGGAGAACGACTGGGTCGTCGTGTCGGCGAACTGGGTCAATCCGCAGACCGACAATCTCGACGCGGTCTTCGAAAACAATTACCGCGCCTGCAAGAACGCCATCGTCGTGCCATGGAAGGCCTGCCGCGCAAGGAAGCCGTCTTCAGGGCCGAGCGCGACGCCTCCAACCCGTTCTACACGCCGAAGCAGGCCTGAGAAGTCCGTGCATGGAATACGTTCGACTCGGCCAGTCCGGCCTGAAAGTGTCGTGCCTGTGCCTCGGCACGATGAATATAGGCACGCCGCAATGGAAGCCGTGGATCTTCGACGAAGCGCAAAGCGAGCCCATCGTGCGTCACGCGCTCGAAGCGGGCGTCAACTTCATCGATCTCGCGGATTTCTACTCGACCGGCGTCGGCGAGGAAGTCGTCGGCCGCATCCTCAAGCGGCTCGCGCGGCGCGAGGACATCGTCGTGACGACCAAGGTCGGCTACGACATGGCCAGCACGCCGAACGCGGGCGGCCATTCGCGCAAGCATGTGATGGACGGCATCGACGCCTCGCTCACGCGCCTCGGCATGGATCACGTCGATCTCTACATGCTGCACTTCTTCGACGTGAACACGCCCGTCGAGGAAACCATGCACGCGCTCGACGACATCGTTCGCGCGGGCAAGGCGCGCTACGCTATATTGGCGTATCGATGATGTACACCTGGCAGTTCGCCAAAATCATGCAGGCGTGCGAGCGCCACGGCTGGCACAAGCCGATCAACATGCAACTGCAACTGCAACTGAACGCCGCATACCGCGAGGAAGAGCGCGAGATGATCCCCTATTGCGTCGATCAGGGCGTCGGCGCGGTGTGTTCAGTCCGCTCGCGCGCGGCCTGCTGTCCGTCGATCCGGCCAGCACGCGCAATCAGACCGACTTCTTCACCGCGCAAATGTACGGCGATGCCGCTTCGAAGGAGATTGCGGCATCGGTGCGCGCGTCGCGGCCCGGCGCGGCGTGACGCCCGCGCAGTTCGACAGCGCGCTCGCCGCGCTCAATACGAAGCTCGACGCCGACGAACTCCACGAACTCGACCGCAACTACACGCCCTGCGATCTCATCAACGATTACACGGCGGGCAGGCGCATCGCGCGCAAGGCCCGCATCGCGCAAGGCGTGTTTGAAGAACTGGGGCGCGCGGCATGACGACACTTCTGCGAAATCGTCACTACATCGGGGCGAATGGACCGGCAGCGGCGAAACCTATGAAGTCCGCAATCCGGTGACGGGCGAAGTCATCGCGAACGTCGCGCGCGCGGGCGCCGACGAAACGCGGCGCGCGTGTGAAGCGCTGGGGCGAACTGATGCTCGCGCATCGCTCGTCGCTCGCGGAACTGCTGACGCGCGAACAGGGCAAGCCGCTCGCCGAAGCGCTCGGCGAAGTCGGCTACGCGGCGAGCTTCCTCGAATGGTTCGCCGAAGAGGCGAAGCGCGCGCACGGCGACGTCATTCCGAGTCCGAAGCCGGATACGCAAATCGTCGTCACGCGCGAGCCAGTCGGCGTCGTCGCCGCGATCACGCCGTGGAATTTCCCGCTCGCGATGATCACGCGCAAGGCCGGTCCCGCGCTCGCCGCCGGCTGCACGATGGTGCTCAAGCCGTCCGAGGAAATCCCGCTGTCCACGTTCGCGCTGGCCGTGCTCGCGCAAGAAGCCGGCATTCCGGCGGGCGTGTTCAACATCGTCTCGGGTGACGCGCTCGCGATCGGCGCGGTGCTGACGGCGTCTCCCGAGGTGTGCAAGCTGTCGTTCACCGGCTCGACGCGCGTCGGCAAGCTGCTTGCGAAGCAATCCGCCGACACGCTGTTCGGCCTCTCCGCGTACTTCTACACGCGCGATCTCGGCCGTGCATGGCGCGTCGCGACGGCGCTCGAAACCGGCATGGTCGGCATCAACGAGGGAATCATCTCGACCGAGGTCGCGCCCTTTGGCGGCGTGAAGCAGTCGGGCTCGGCCGCGAAGGCTCGAAGTACGGCCTCGACAAATACATGGAACTGAAATACATGATGATGGGCGGCCTCGGCCGCTGACGCATCGCTGCATCGCCGCACCGCGTGCACGCCAGACACCAACGAACGACAAGGCGCCCACACGCGGCTCTCACCAGTGCAGTGGAGGAGATACTCTTGGACACTCGAAGCTTCGGCCCCGGCGCGCTCGCGCCGCAGACTGCGCCACAAGCCGCAAACGCCGGCGCGCATCGCGTTTCGCTCGACGACGTGCCGCTCAACCGCTTCCATGTGAAGATCGCGGGCCTCACGTTCGGCGCGCACTTCACGGAAGGCTACGCGCTCGGCACCATCGGCTATGCGCTCGGCTCGTTGAACCGGCAGATGCCGCTCGACGCGCTGTCAGATCTTTCTGCTGAGCTTCATCATCATTTCGGTGGCGGCGTTCGCGCAGTTCTGGGCGGCGACGCCCGCCGTGCTCGTCGCGCTGCGCGTGCTAATCGGCTTCAGCATGGGCGGCGACTTCGCCGTCGGTCATGCGATCCTCGCCGAGTTCTCGCCGCGCCGGCATCGCGGCACGCTGCTCGGCTCGTTCAGCGTGATCTGGACGATCGGCTATGTGATCGCCAACGTGCTCGGCATGCACTACGCCGATGCTACGCCGGATGCGTGATGCTGGCTGCTCGCTTCCGCCGGCGTGCCCGCGTTGCTGGTGCTGATCCTGCGCATCGGCTCGCCGAAATCGCCGCGCTGGCTGCTCGGACAGGACCGCGCCGACGAGGCGAACCGCATCGTGCGCTGCTACTTCGGCCCGAACGTCGTGCTCGAAGCCGACAGCGGCGAGCATGCCGCGCACGCGGGCGGCTTCGCGTGCCTCTTCAGGCCGGACCTGATTCGCCGCACGGTGTTCAACTGCGCGTTCTTCGTCTGCCTGGTGATTCCGTATTTCGCGATCTACACCTTTCTGCCGGGCATCCTGAAGGCGATCAACCTGAGCGAAGGTTCCGGCGCCGATCTGCTGCTCAACGCCTTCCTCGTGCTCGGCGCACTGCTCGGCATCTGACTGACGATCCGCCTGTCGCGGCGATCGTTTCTGATCGGCTCGTTCGCAGTGTGCTGCGTGTCGCTGCTCGTGCTGGCGCTCGCGCCCGCCTCGGCTTCGATGCCGATGATCGTCGCCTTTGGCGTCTTCACGCTGACGATGTTCGCGTTCTCGAATCTGGTCGGCGTGTTTCCGCCCGAGTGTTTTCCGACCGAGGCGCGTGCGTGCGGCGTCGGCCTGTCGATTGCGTGCAGCCGGCTCGGCTCGGCCATCGGCACGTTTCTGCTGCCGCTCGGCATCGCGCAAGCCGGCATTCAGATGACGATGCTCGCGCTATTCGGCGTGCTGCTCGTCGGCATGCTGGTGTCGATCGCCTGGGCGCCGGAGACGAAGCATCTGACGCTCGATCAGGCAAGCGGCGGCTGATGTCCGCGCGGCAAAGACGGCGGCCGATGCCCACGCCGCCTTTGCGGCGCTCAGTCCCGTCCCGCCTTCGCGCCTTCCGCGCGCAGCCAGTCGCCGAAAGCGCGCACGCTGTCCTCGCCTGCCTGCGCCGCGGCGACATCGAGCCAGTAACCGTAAGGCCCGGTCGATTCCACGTCCGACAGGGTGACGAGCGAGCCGTCGCGCAGTTCGTCCGCGATCATGTTGCGGTCGACGACCGCGAGGCCGGTCTCCGCGAGCGCCGCGCGAATCGCTTGATCGAGCGTCGAGAACTCGATGCCGCTTTCGGCGTACTCGCGCGGCATGCCCGCTGCGTCGAGCCAGTTCGGCCACAGCGTGAGGCGCGCATCGTTGTGCAGGACATGTAGCGTGGGCAGGCGGCGCAGCAGCGCATCGACCGGCTGTCCGGCGAATTTCGGTACGCCGACCAGTACGTGCCGCTCGATGAACAACAGTTCGGAGCGCCGGTCGGCGAGCGCGGCATCGCCGAAGCGGATCGTGCAGTGACGCTCGCCGGTCGCGTCCGTGCGCACCGACAGATCGATGTCCGGCACCGATTCCATCAGCGTGCCCAGACGCGGCGAGAGCCAGCGCGTCGCGAAGGTCGGCGGCGCGCTGACGGTCAGGCGCCGGCGCGCGCCGCGCATCGCGCCCGACAGCCTGCGCGTTACGCGCTCGATCGAATCGAAGGCTTCGGCCACGCATGCGAGCAGTTCAATGCCGGGCGCGGTCAGCCGGATGCCAGTGTGATCGCGATCGAACAGCTTCGTGCTGACCGCATCCTCGAGCAGGCGGATCTGCCGGCTGACCGCGCCCGGCGTCACGCACAAGGCATTGGCCGACTTGTTGAAGCTCATGTAGTGCGCGCTTTCCTCGAAAAAGCGCAACGCGGTCAGGGACGGCAAGCGGCGCATGATGACGCCTCCTTCTCTCGAATCTCGTAATCGTTATCTGCCGCGCGATGCCTGCGCGTCCTCTGACGGGGTCTGCGTCTGCGTCTGCAGCCAGTCGCGGAACAGCGCGACTTGCGGCGAATCCTCCTGTCCCGCCCGCGTCACCAGCCAGTACGACTGATGCCCGTCCACTTCCACGTCGCACAGCGGCACGAGCGTGCCTTGCCGCAGTTCGCGCGTGATCATGTGACGATCGGCCATCGTCACGCCGAGGCCGTCGGTCGCGGCGCGGATCGCGTGATCGAGCAAATCAAATTCGTAGCCGCCGCTCAGATCGACATCCTCGATCTGCGCCGCCTTCAGCCAGTGCTGCCAGATCAGATAACGCTGATCGCTGCTCGCAAGCACATGCAGGAGCGTGTACGCGGACAGATCGGTCAGACGCTTGCCCGCCCGCTCGCCGAGCAGCGCGGGCGCGCAGACGGCAATATGCCGCTCGTTCATCAGCATCTGGTTGTCGAGCTTGTCCCACTCGCCGTTGCCGAAGCGGATCGCGCAGTCGAGCGAGCCGGATTCGACGAGGTCGTCCTTCAGGCTCGTCGTCAGCGTGAGTTCGAGTTCGGGCGCGGCGGCGCGCAGCGCGGACAGGCGCGGCATCAGCCAGCGGCTCGCGAAAGTCGGCGGCGCGTTGATGCACAGCCGCCGCAGATGGATTTTCTCCTGGATGTTGCGCACCGTGAGTTCGATGCGGTCGAAAGAAAGCTTGAGCGCCTGCAGCAGCAGGCGCCCGGTGGCCGACAGTTCGAGATGATGATGGCGCCGCAGCAGCAGCGGCTCGCCGAGATGCGTTTCGAACTGGCGAACCTGCCGGCTGACGGCGCTTTGGGTGACGTGCAAGCATTTCCGTCGCGCGCGTGAAGCTGCCGGTGTGACCGGCAACCTCGAAAGCCCTGAGCGCATTCAGGGCAGGCATCTTTCGCTTCAAGTCGATCTCCTCCTCCGGCGCGACGGAACGCTCAACGCGCGCATTCAACACGCATCCGCACGGGATGGCGCCGCTCTATGGCAGCTTTGTTACGAATCGAAGCGAATTTTGACGCTTTCCGGCGCATGCGCCGCACCGTGTGCATCACACGGCCGCCGCGAGTTCGGCCGATGTCGGCGTGCTTGCGGGATGAGTGGCGGCGTCTTCGAGGATCATGTCCGCGCCCTTTTCGGCGACCATCATCGTCGGCGCGTTCAGATTGCCGGACGTGATATTCGGGAACACCGACGCATCGACGACCGCGCTGGCCGCGTCCGGGCCCATCGCGCAGGAACCGCAGAGGTGATAGATCGAACCGGACTGGTCGCGGAAATAGTCGAGCAGGGCTTCGTCGCTCTGCACCTGCGGACCCGGCGAGATTTCCTCGGCCGTGATGCCCGACAGCGCCGGCGACGCCATGATCCGGCGAATCAGGCGGCTGCCCTGCACCACTTCGCGCAGATTCTTGTCGGTCGTCAGCGCGTTAATGCGAATCTTCGCGGCATCCTCCACGCGGCCCGACGCGATCTCAACCGAACCGTGGCTCGTCGGCCGGCACGGATTGAAGCACAGCAGAAAACCCGAATACGGTTCCGGTTCGAGTTGCGCTTTACTGCTCTTCGGAATGCGATACGACAGCGGATTGAAGTAGAGCTGAAGATTCGGCTCGGCTTCGGCGGCATCGCCCTTGAAGAAGCCGCCCGACTGATTGACGCTCATCGACAGCGGCCCCTTGCGCGAAGTCAGATACCTGAGCCCGGCCCTGACCTTGCCGATCAGCAAGCCCAGTTCGTCGTTCAGCGTCTTCACGGTCGCGCGATAGTAGAAGCTCACGCACAGATGGTCCTGCAGATTCTTCCCGACGGCCGGCAGCGCATGCACGAGGGCGATGCCGTGCTTTGCGAGCAGGTCGGGATCGCCGAGGCCGGAAAGCTGCATCAGCTTCGGCGTGTCGACCGCGCCCGCCGACAAGGTAACTTCGCGCCGCGCGCGAAACTGCAGCGACTCGCCGTTGCGCGTGCCGAGCAGGCCGATCGCGCGCCGGCCGTTGAACACGACGCGTCCAACCGTCACATTGCGCTCGACGCGCAGGTTCGCGCGCCCGAGCGCCGGATGCAGATATTCGAAGCTACTCGACGAACGCTGGCCGTTGCGCGCATTGACGTCGTAGATGGTCGCGCCTTCGTAGTCCGCGCCGTTGATGTCGCCGGTCACCGGAAAGCCCGCCTGATGCGCGCCCTCGATGAAGTTTCCGCAGATCGCATGCGCGCCGTCCCTCATCGACGTGACCGCGATCTTGCCGTTCGCGCCGTGATACGCCGTGTCGCCCGCCCAGTGCGATTCGAGCCGTCTGAAATACGGCAGCACGTCGCGAAAACTCNCGAGCCGGAGCCGCCCTGCACCTTGCCGCGCGGGCAATACGGCCGGCGGCCGTTGAGCTGCGCTTTCGGCTCGCTGTAGTACATCCAATTGTATTGGGGATTGTAGTAGGTCTTGGTGAAACCCACCGGAACCTTGAACCAGAACGACGAGTCCGCGCCGCCCGCTTCGACGAGCAGCACCGAATGCTCGCCCGACTCCGACAGCCGGTCCGCGAGGATGCAGCCCGCCGATCCCGCGCCCACGATGNGTTCAGCCCTTCGCGGGCGCGAGATCCTTCACGTCGGCGGGCTTGCTTGCCATCTACAGATGCAGCTGCTCACCGGTATAGGGCGTATGCGCGCGCCCGAAGTCCATGTTCAGCTCGACGCCGAGACCCGGTTCGTCCGACGGCACGATGTAGCCGTCTTCCCAGCGGATGCCGGCCTTGAGCACTTCGGCATGAAAACCGTCCCAGGTGCCAATGCTTTCCTGAATCAGGAAGTTCGGCGAACACGCGGCGATCTGGATGCTCGCCGCCGCGCCGACCGGCCCGTTGTAGAGATGCGGCGCGATCTGCGCGTAATGGCATTCGGCCATGCTGGCGATCTTCTTCGCTTCGAGCAGGCCGCCGACGCGGCCGACGTTGAACTGCAGAATCGACGCGGCGCGTGTTTCGAGCAGGCGGAAGAACTCGTACTTGGTCGTCAGGCGCTCGCCCGCCGAGATCGGAATGCTGGTCTTGGCGGCGACTTGCGCCATCGCGTCTTCCTGACCCAGCCCGGCGGCACGGGCTCCTCGAACCACAGCGGATCGAACTTTTCCAGCCGTTGCGCGAGGCAGATAACCGACGACGGTACCATCTGCCCGTGCGTGCTGAACAGCAGGTCGGCCTTGTTGCCGATTGCTTCGCGCACCTTGCGGCAGAAGGTTTCGCAGTGATCCAGTACTTCGAGCGAGATCTGATGGCCCGAGTACGCCGTGTACGGTCCCGCCGGATCGAACTTCACCGCCGTGAAGCCAAGCGCAACGTTATGCGCTGCGCATTCGGCGGCGAGATCGGGATCGTCGTAGTCGTATTCGCCGCGGCTGTTCTTCGGATAGAGATAGGTGTAGGAGCGCAGCCGTTCGTGCACGCGTCCGCCGAGCAGTTCGTAGACAGGCTTGTTCGCGGCCTTGCGATGTCCCCGCACGCCATTTCGAGACCGCTGACGACGCCCATCATCGTGAGGTCGGGGCGTTGCGTGAAGCCGCTCGAATAGGCTTCGCGATAGAAGCGCTCCACATGATACGGATCGTGGCCGAGCAGATAGCGCTTGAACACGTCCTCGACGATCGACGTCATCGCCTTCGGATGGAAGGTTGCGGAATAGATTCGCCGATGCCTTCGATGCCGCAGTCCGTGCGCAGTTTGACGAAGATCCAGTACATGCCGCCCACATGCGGCGGCGTGGTGACGATATGCGTTTCGAGCGCGGCGATCTTCATGATTGGGCTTCCAGCTTGCTGAGTCGATGTTTGAAGACGAGCGCGGCGACGCCACCGAGCGTGGCCATCGCGGCGATATAGGCGAAGTACAACTGATAGCCATACACACCCGGATAGTGCTGCGTCAGATAATCGTTGATGAGAGGCAGCACGGCATCCGGCGAATAGCCGATCATGGACACGAGGCCGATGGCGAGGCCCATGGTTTCGGCGGGCACCCGGCACTGGTCGAGCAGCGACCAGTAGAGGCCGCGAATCGCGTAGGTCATGACGCCGATGAACAGTACGATGGCCGCGATCACGCCGTGATGCGCGATGTGCGGCGCGGCCATCAGCAGCAACAGGGCGGCCGCCGCGGCGAACAGCGCGAACACGAGCACCAAGGTCTTCGAAAAGCGATCGCCGAGAAAACCGCCGCCGATGCCGCCGGTTGGGCGCATCCATAGCTTGGCCGTGGTGATGAAGCCCGCCGCGACGACCGACAGGCCGATGTCGCCTTCGTGCAGATAGGCGGAGAAGCTGTAGGTCGACCAGAACACCTGATAGCCGCAGAACACGATGGCCGACAGCAGCCACAGTTGCGGGGTTTTCAGCAGCACGCCGAGATCGCGGAACACGTTGCGCTGCTCGCGATCCGCAGGGCGCTGCCTGCGCGCCCCGCGGATCGCGCACGAGACCGAGGATCACGCCCAGTCCGATGCACAGGAACGCGTATAGGTCACGACGAGGCGAAAGCCGGCCGCGGGCGTATCGCCGTGCGTACGCGTGACCAGGCGAACAGGCTGATCGCGATGGTCGCGAGCAGTGCCTCGATCAGGCCGCGCCCGCCGTCGAGAAAGCCGAAGAAGCGGCCCTGCTCGTCGTGCGAGGCGATCATCGACACGCGCTTGATGATCGCCGCCCAGAACGTGAGGCCGGTCGTGAGTCCCCACGCGCCGAAGATGAAGACGAGCGCGCCGAACGACGGCGCGGTCGAATACCAGAGCCCCAGCGCGCCCGTCGCGATCAGCGAGAAGCTGATCAGCACGCGCGGCCTCACGCGATCCACGAGCCAGCCGCTTGGCAGATAGCAAAGATGGTGCCGAGCGCGGAATAGAGATAGCCGAGCTGTGCTTCGCTGATGTGGAAGACTTCGAGCATCGTCGGCTGATAGACCTGCCGCAGATACAGAATCGGATAGATCGCGCCGGCGGCAACGACCAGAAGCGCGAGCTGGAATAGCCATCGGCGCACGTGCCCTGACGCGCACTGACGGCCACGTCCGCTGAGGATTGAATGGGATTCGACGACACGGATGTGCTCCTGAAAGACGCGGCAGGCGCAGCGCTTCTTATGTTTTTGTGGTGGCTGAAACGAAACGGCCACGCCGTCGGCGACGACGGCGGGGCCTCTGTGGAAAGAGTCAGTACTTCATGGCGACGAGTCGCGTCTGGGTGAATTCGAGCATGCCGTGCTTGCCGTCGTCGTCACCGATGCCCGAGCGCTTCCAGCCCGCGTGGAAGCCCTGATACGGATCGGCCGGCGTGCGGTTGATAACAGCTCGCCCGCTTCGATGGCGTTCGCGACTTTCATCGCGGTACGGTAGTTCTCGGTGTAGAGCACCGACGACAGCCCGAACTGGTGATCGTTCGCGAGCGCGATGGCTTCGTCGATATGCGCGTACTTCAGCACCGCGAGCACGGGGCCGAAGGTCTCTTCCTGCACGACTTCCATGTCCTGACGGCAATTCGACAAGAGCGTCGGCGGATAGAAGAAGCCCTTGCGGTTCGGCACTTCGCCACCGGTTTCGAGCTTCGCGCCTGCTTCGATCGCGCGCCGCACCATCGCGTGAATGCCATCGCGCGCGGCCTTGTTCACGAGCGGTCCCATCGCGGCAGGGTCTTCGGCGCGGTCGCCGATCTTCCTGGCGAGCATCGCGTCCCTGAGCAGCGCGACGAAGCGGTCGTGAACGCTTTCATGCACGTAGACGCGCTCGATCGCCGTGCAGAGCTGACCGCTGTGCGTGAGTTTCGATGCGGCCAGCTCTTGCGCAGCCTTCTGCAAATCGGCATCCGGCTCGACGATCGCGGGCGTCTTGCCGCCGAGTTGGAGCGAAGGCTTGGCGATATTCGCCTTGCAGTATTCGAGCACCTTGCGGCCCGCGTTGACGCTGCCCGTCAGCGTGATCATGCCGACCGCCGGATGCGTGCAGACGGCTTCGGCCGTCGCGTGATCCATCGCGAGGATATTGTGACGAAGCCCGCGGGCAGCGCCGCACGCTGCACGGCGCGCGCGAGCGCGAAGGCCGACAGCGGCGTGTGGTTGCTCGGACGCACAACCACCGTATTCCCGGCGATCAGCGCTGGCGCGACCTTGCGCATCAGCGTGTAGATAGGGAAGTTGAACGGGATCAGACAGGCGACCACGCCGATCGGCTCGCGATGCAGCACGAGATTTTCGTCGGGCGTGTCGCTCGGAATGACTTCGCCCTCGATGCGGCGCACCCACTCCGCGTGGTAGCGCGTGATCTGCGCGGCGTACACGGCTTCGCTGGTGGCGTCGGCGACGCTCTTGCCCGACTCCATTGCGAGCGCCGCGCCGATTTCCGCCGAAGCTTCGACGATGGCATCCGCGAGCGTCTGCATATGCGCGGCGCGCTCGGCGGCGGGCATCGTGCGCCACGCGCGCTGCGCGGCACGCGCATGTTCGACCGCCTGCAGCGCCTGTGCGCGCGATGCGTCGTGCACATGGCCGATCACTTCTTCCGTGGCGGGATTGAGGATGGCGGTGACCGCATCGTCGTCCGGCTAGATGAAACGGCCGTTGGTGAAATTTCGTTCTTGCTTCATGCCGCGCGCTCCTTGATCGTCTGGCCGCTTGCTTCGATCGCGGCCGTCAGGCTTGCGGCAATCGGTCCGATTACGTTCTGGGGGCATTCTTTCGTGCGTCGCGCTGCAGCGGCAAGCGAGCATTTTTCTGGCAGAACATTCGAAAAACTCACGTTTGCCCCGCGCCGAATGCGTTTGTGGTTCCCGACCCGCTCTTGCACTCTTGCACAATCGCGGCCTTCCGGCATCGGCGAGTCCGCTCCCGATCGATGGAAATCCTAAGAATCCACAACAACATTCGAGACGTTCATGAGAATCAAAGCCCTTGCTTCGCGTTCCTCCCTTTCCCTTCTTTTGTTCGCGGTGTTCGGCGGCCTTTCATCGTCGATCCATGCGCAGAGCAGCGTCACGCTCTACGGCGTGCTCGACGAAGGGCTGAACTTCACGAGCAATATCGCGGGCAATCGCGCGGTCGAACTGACGAGCGGCTATGCATCGGGCAGCCGCTGGGGCATGCGCGGCGTCGAGGATCTCGGCGGCGGCACAAAGGCGGTCTTTCAACTGGAGAACGGGCTGAACCTGAGCAACGGCAACGCCGGACAGGCAGGCTGCATGTTCGGCCGTCAGGCGTATGCCGGCTTGCAGAACGAGCGCTTCGGCATGCTCACCGTGGGCCGCCAGTACGATTCCGTCGTCGATTACCTCGCGCCGACGACCGCCAACGGCAACTGGGGCGGCTACCTCTTCGCGCATCCGTTCGACAACGACAACACCGACAACTCGTTTCGCGTGAACAACGCGGTGAAGTACGCGAGCCCGTCGATCGGCGGCGTGCGCTTCGGCGGGCTGTACGGCTTCAGCAACGCGAGCGGCTTCGCCGACAACCGACTCTACAGCATCGGCGCGTCGTATTCGAACGGCGGCCTGCTGGCGGGCGCGGCCTATCTGCGCGCGGACCGTGCGGGCATCGGCGGCGCCGGCGTGCTCGCGGACAACGATGCGAGCTTCGTCGCGCGTCGCATGCAGGTGTTCGGCGCGGGCATCGACTACACCTTCGGCCCGGCGACGGCGGGCTTCGTCTACACGAATTCGAGTTATGCGGATCCGGTGGCGAATGGCTACATCGGCATGAACCGATCGTTCGGCAACGGCAGTGTGCTGAAGAATGTGAAGTATCAGAACTTCGAGATCAACGGCAAATACCAGTTTACGCCGGCGTACGCCGGTGTTTTTCGTGGGCGCGCAATACATGTATTCGATCGAGACCTACGACGCCGCTTCGGGCACCGTCAAGCCGCGCATCCACTCGGCGGGCCTGATGGCCGACTACTTCGTCTCGAAACGCACCGACGTCTACGTGCAGACCGTCCTGCAGAAGATCGTCAACGGCTCGACCGGCTCGGTGCTCGACGGCGCCTACGTGTCGGGCGCGAGCGGGCTTTCGTCGAACGATCGTCAGTTCGTCGCGCGCGTCGCGCTGCGGCACGCGTTCTGACGCGCCTTCCAATCTCCGTCTTCAGCTTTTCGACACGGGTCGGCGCGCCGGCTCTTCCTCGCGCGCGCGTCGACCGATGCGCGCCGGACTTGACGCCCGATCGGCAAGATTTTCCCGCGCGCGCCGAAGCCTCGAAAATTCCGCAAACGTTAGCCTTAAGACTTTCTTAAACGCTTCCGATAATGGGTATGTCACTGACCTCGATGCGTCGCCCGCGACAAACCGGCAGCCCAGACTGAACCGGCAAATTCTTCCTTCAGGGATCGGGCTGCGTGTCTTTCCCCGTTCTTAGGAATTTTTTGCACATGAACAAGTTGTTGCTCGCCACCGCCGCCGGCATCGTCGCGTTCTCCGCCCACGGCGCCCACGCACGCGAAATCTACGGCCAGATCGGCACCGAAGGCGTCGGTATCGGTTATTCGGAGCCGCTCGGCACGCACGACAACGTGCGCGCAGAATTCAACGCCGGCCAGCTTCACTACGACGGCACCGCGCACATCATGCACGGCGGCCTGTACTGGACTTCTTCCCGATTCCGAGCACCGTCGGCTTTCGCCTGACGGCGGGCGTGCTGATCGGCAACGATCACGTCGATGCCACCGGCACCGCGATCAACTCGACCTACACGTACAATGGCGTTGCGTATTCGACCGCCGGCCAGAGCACCTAGGCGAGAGCGAAGTTCCCGACGGTGCGTCCGTACCTCGGCATCGGCTTCGGTCACACGCCGGTCGCGAACAAGGGCTTCTCCGCGTTCTTCGATGCGGGCGTCGCCTTCGGCCGTCCGCGCATCGACCAATTCGACGTGCCCGCGCAAGTGCTGGCGATCGCCGGTCAGGCGGCCGTCGATCAACAGAAGCAGGATCTGCAGGACAAGGTCGACGTGACGTACCGCTTCTAAGCTTTGCGTTTCTAAAGCTCCACTCCACGGGCCGCGGCGCTTCGTGCTGCCTGCGACCCGTGCGCCGCACCATATTCAAATCACAAATCGATATCGTCTTTGCCGTCCGCGCGCCGAAAATGGGGCTTCTCAAGCTCGACCACGCGAGGATCGACGATGATCGACTGCAGCACTTTCCGCGATTTTTCGCCGAAGTCCGGTGGCCCCGCGTCGTTTCCCTTCACCCTCGTCACGGTTCCCGGCCTGCACGGCAGCGAAAGCGCGCACTGGCAAAGCTAGCTCGAAGGCCAGTTTCCGCGCGTGCGCCGCGTCGAGCAACGCGATTGGTCGGCGCCCAATCTCGAGATCTGGAGCGCGTCCGTGCGCGAGGTTCTCGCAGATATCGACGGTCCGGTGGTGATCACCGCGCACAGCTTCGGCTGCCTCGCGACCGCGCATGCGCTCGATGCGGCACGCACGACGCTCGCGCCGATTCGCGGCGTGCTGTTGGTCGCGCCCGCGAGTCCCGCCAAATTCCGCTTCGCCGGCGCGTTCGATGCGCGCCGTCTCGACGTGCCTTCGCTCGTCGTCGGCAGCCAGACCGATCCGTGGATGTCGCTCGACGACGCCCGCGCGCTCGCTCAGCGCTTCAACGGCGCGTTCGTCAATCTCGGCGATGCCGGCCATATCAACACCGCGTCGGGATTCGGCCCGTGGCCGCTCGCGCGTCATATCGTCGAGACGCTGGCGTGCCTCGTCGCGTAGACGCAAGACGACAGCGACACCGTCATGCCGCGCCGCGCATACGGGTAACGCCGACCGCGCCGGATCCGGCGACACGCATCGCATGTTCTGAGGGCCACCACAGAGCGGCCCCTCGCGCGTTGGTTCATGCCTTTCGCTTCATACTTCAAACCATAACCAGAAACCTGTCGATGGAGAAAGAATGACGGTACATAACAAGCTGACCGCGAGCCTCGCGCTCGCCTTTGCGGGACTGATGTCGCTGACGCCCGCGGATACGACGCTGCTCAACGTGTCCTACGACGTGACGCGCGAACTGTACAAGGACATCGACGCGGCCTTCGTCGCGGACTACAAGAAGAAGACGGGCAGAAGACGGGCGAAACGGTTTCGGTGCGGCAATCGCACGGTGCATCGAGCGCGCAGGCGCTGTCGGTGACGCAGGGGCTGCAGGCCAACGTCGTCACGATGAATCAGCCGAACGACGTCGACCTGCTCGTGGAACGCGGCCAACTGATGCCGACGAACTGGCGCACGCGTCTGCCCGACGCGAGCGCGCCCTACACGACGACCATGGTGTTTCTCGTGCGCCGGGGCAATCCGAAGCAGATCAAGGACTGGAACGATCTCGCGCGCCCCGGCGTGCAGGTCGTGATCGCGAATCCGAAGACGTCGGGCAACGGCCGCTACGCGTATCTCGCCGCGTGGGGCTACAAGAAGCAGCAGGGCGCATCCGACAAGGACGCGCAGAACTTCGAGCAGGCGATCTTCAAGAACGTGCCCGTGCTCGATGCCGGCGGACGCGGCGTGACCACGACCTTCACGCAGCGCGACATCGGCGACGTGTTCGTCACCTTCAAGAACGAAGTCGGTCTGATGGCCGTCGGGCCGGGCGCGAAGGACTTCGAGGCGGTCTATCCGTCGGTGAGCCTGCTGGCCGAACCGCCGGTATCGATCGTCGACAAGGTGGTCGACAAGCGCGGCACCCGCAAGGAGGTGCAGACTTATCTCGACTATCTCTACACGCCCGCCGCGTAGGAGATCATCGCGCAGCATCATCTGCGTCCGCGCGATGCCGCCGTGCTCGCGAAGCACGCGAGCGAATTCAGGCCGCTCAAGACCTTCACTGTCGAACAGATATTCGGCAGTTGGCAGAAGGCGCAACAGGCGCATTTTGCCGACGGCGGCAGCTTCGATCAGGTCGTCGTCGACCGCAAGTAAGACGGTGGGCGTGCCCGGCGCATTCGAGGCATCCGACATATCCGACGCGACCTCCTGCTTTCAGGTCGGCGGCGACGCGTATCAGGGTTTTCTCGGTGCGACGCCGCTGCCTGCTCGCGAAGTCGCCGATTGCGTGCGCGTGCATCAGGCCGGCGTCCGATCCGCGCGGCGCGGTCATCGCGCGATGCGTATGTCGTGGCGCGCGGCGCGTGCTATCGTTTCCGACTCGTTCGCGTATCGGGACGCCATCGATCATGAGTCAAGTCCGCTATCCTCTCGGACCCGACGACCGGGTGCATCTGCTCTGCTGGCTCACCTGCTGTTTCCTGGGCGCGTATCATCTCGAAGGCGCATGGCCCGATATCGCGTTTCAAGTGCGCCGCGCATCGCTGGCTGGACCGGCATCATCGTGCGGCGGAATGGCTCAAGACCGCGCGGCTGTCGGTCGCGGCGCAGGCGCTCGCCGCGCGTCTCGCCTCGGTGCTTGAAACCGAGGCGGGCAAAAGCGGCATCGAACAGATCCTGCAGGCGGACGATCTCGATTACGAAAGCGCCATCGTGCAGCGCGTGTATCGCGAATGCCGGACCCAGATCGGCGAAAAAACGGCCGTCGCTCTGACGACTGTGTGCCTGTGCGCAGTGCCCGCGGTACTTACGGCGTGGCCGGCGTGCCTTCGCCCTTGCGGTTCGCGAGCCCGCCGGGCGTGACCTCGTCGTAGGCGCAGACGACCTGCGCGCCATCGATCACGTCGCCCTTAAGCATCTCCTTCACGAGTTCGTTCTCGATCAACTGGCGAATCTGACGGCGCAGTTCGCGCGTGCCGAATTCGGGCCGGTAGCCGACATCCGCGAGATGATCGATCACCGAGCGGTCGAAGCTCAGCGCGATGTCCTGACTGTGTGCCATGCGCGTGACCTGCTCCAGCAGCAGCGTGACGATCTCGCCGATCTCCTCGCGCCCGAGCGACTTGAACAGAATGATGTCGTCGATCCGGTTCAGGAACTCCGGCCGGAAATGCTGGCGCAGCACGCTCATCACGCCGTTTTACAGCGAGGTATCGGCGTCGCTTTGCGTGCTCGTGAAGCCGAGCGTCGCGCGCTTCTGTCCGGCGATCACGTCGGACGCGAGATTGCTGGTCGCGATGATCAGCGTGTTCGAGAAGTCGACGACGCGGCCTTTGCCGTCGGTGAGGCGGTCATCGTCGAAGACCTGCAGCAGCATGTTGTAGACGTCCGGATGTGCCTTCTCGATCTCGTCGAGCAGGATCACGCTGTACGGGCGGCGGCGCACGCGCTCGGTCAGTTGCCCGCCTTCGTCGTAACCGACATAGCCCGGCGGCGAACCGATCAGCCGCGACACCGCATGCCGCTCCATGTATTCGCTCATGTCGATGCGCAGCATCGCGTCCTCGTCGCTGAACACGACTTCCGCGAGCGGCAGCGTCTACCTGATCAATCCGCACGGCGTGCTGGTCGGCCCGGGCGGCGTGGGTCTCGACCGGCGGACGCTTCCTCGCCTCCGCGCTCGACGTGAACACGACGCCTTCATGGCGGGCGGACCGCTCGGCCTGTCGGGCGGCGGCAACGGCATGGTCGTCAATCTGGGCAAGATCGGCTCGTCGGGCGGCGACGTGATCCTCGTGTCGCGCACGGCGGTGGTGAACGGCAGGCAGATCAGCGCGCCGTAGGGCACCGCCGAACTCGCCGCGGGCGATGCCGTGCTGCTGCAGAATTCGTCCGGCAGCCAGCAGGTGTTGTGCAGACCGGCAGCCAGGGCCGCGTGATGAACGCGGGCGCGATCAACGCCGCGCAGGCGAGCCTGCAGGCCGCCGACGGCAACGTCTACGCGCTCGCGGGCAACAGCGC